>DASRCD010000813.1:0-12347 GCA_035653315.1 Candidatus Angelobacter sp. | reverse complement strand
ATTTTCGATAAGATCGCAAACCTAGTTTATGCCATCGGCACAGCCATCATTTATGGAATGGGCGTACAGACAGCCCACAATCCTGCGCACTGGATTGTTCGCGGCATAGCCTGGGCCGTGTTCGGAATCGCCGGCGGAATTGTTTACGGTTTGGTCGATCACTCTGGCCGCAAAACCAAATACGGCATTCTGGGCGGATTGCTTGGAGCAGGGCTGGGTGGAACGGTTTTTGATCCTATCAGCTTTGCTACCAACACCGGCAGCGTGAGCCGTGGTGTGGGATTCGGCCTGCTGGGGCTGGCAACCGGCGTTGCCATCGGCATTGTGGAAAGCGCTCTGAAAGACCGCTGGCTTTATGTGGCGTCCGGCCCACTGGCGGGCAAGCAGTTCATTCTATATAAGCCGGTCACAACCATTGGCAGCAGCCAGCAATGCGACATTTATCTTTTTAAAGATACTTCCATTCTTCCTCAACATGGCGTGATTGAAATGCGTGGTGCGCAGACGTTCCTGCGCTCCGATGGGCAGATTTTTGTTTCCGGAGCTCCGGCGCGCAACCGTGCACTGCAAAGCGGTGACCTGATCCAGATTGGCCGTTATGCGTTTCACTTCCGGGAAAGGCAGAGAAGCTGATGACAGAGCCGGTTTGTCCTTACTGCCGGATGCCGTTTGGAGAGGTAGGTTCGGCAAGTGTGCCGCCCAAAATATTCTGCACAGCTTGCGGAACGCCGCATCATGAAGATTGCTACCAGGAAAATGGCGGATGCACGGTGTTCGGGTGCTCATGCGCTCCAGCGGATGATCCCAAACTACAGGTTTCACAAAGCGATCTGCAGGCCGTTTCGCTGTCCGCACAACCCTATTCACCAGCACAGCCCTCTGTGCCAGTGCAAAGACAATCTCCAGCGCCACAATATCCGCCTTCGGTTTATGGCGGCCCGCTGGGATTGTCACAGGCAGCTGCTCCTGCGCGAAGCCCGTCAACTGGACAGCTACTGCCTCCACCCAATGCGGCGAACTATGGCCAGTCAGTTCCCTATGCTCCACAACCTGTTCTCTATGCCAACCCGCCCAAGAGCAGGACTGCTTACATTGTTCTGGGAATATTTCTGGGCGCTTTGGGTATCCATAATTTTTATGCCGGTTATACGGGCCGTGCGGTAGGACAACTATGTTTGACCATTCTCACTATAGGCTGGCTGGCAATTGCCGCGTGGATCTGGGCCATTGTGGAGATTTGTATTGTCGAAAAAGACAGCGAAGGGCAAGCATTCAACTGACCACTGGATAACAGATGAAATATTACATTCAACGTCAACTCAGCGAGTATGGCCCGTATACCCTGGCTGATTTACAACAATATGTTGCTCAGGGAAACATTCTGTTGACTGATCTGGCGCGCAGCGAAGGGATGACTGAGTGGGTGCCGGTTTCACAGGTGCTTGGAAATATCCCCGTGCCATTGGCCGTGGCGGCGGCTTCGGGAAGCACAACCGGCTACGGCGCTGCGGCAGCGCCTGCGCTGGATCCGGCCATGTTTCAAAACCCGCCAAACTTTCATTGGGCCGGCGTGCTCGTGCTGAGTCTGCTGACTCGCAGTTTGTTCACTTATATATGGCTGATAGTGCAGGCCAATTGGATACGAAAAGTAACCAATGAAACCAAAGATATTTTTCTTTCCGGCGGCGCGTTGGCTGGTTTTATTGTTGGAACCGCACTGGTGGCAACCACGGACGAATCCGAGGCTATGCCTTTGTACATTCTGGGGTTGGTGCTGGTAATCGGTAGCTATGTATTGAATCTAGTGGCCACATTTTCCATTCGCCGCTCCATTGAAGACCACTATACAAATGTAGAACCAATGAATCTGAGCCTGAGCGGCGTAATGACATTCTTTTTCAGCGCGACTTATTTTCAATATCATTTTAATCAGATCAATTCAGCAAAAAAGACGTCAAACCTGGGATTGATGTAGGGCCCCATCCTCAAGCAAGAGAGATGTACAGATTCTCGAGATAGAAAGGTGACGAAGTGAAATATTACATTCAGCGTCAACTTAATGAATATGGCCCCTACACGCTGGCCGATCTCCAACGCTACGTGGCGCAGGGAAACATTCTGCTCACGGACTTGGCCCGCAGTGAAGGTATGACGGAATGGGTGCCAGTTTCACAGGTTCTTGGAAATATTCCCATGCCCGCGCAGGCGGCGCCCACTCCGCAGCCAACCGGAACAGTCTATGGCAGCGCAGGAACAGAAGGCACAATGTATGGCGGAACTGGAATGGCTTACAATGCCGGACAACCTGCCATGCCCATGGCCAACACTCCGGTTCCTACGGATTTGCATTGGGCGCTGGTCCTGCTGATTGGCATTTTCACTTGTGGTCTTTTCAACTATGTATGGCTGATCATTGAAGCGGCATATGTCAAAAAGATCAAGCCGGAAAGCAAAGGCCTTCTGTTTATCATCCTGGCGATTGCATCCGGTTTCTTTGGGGGATTCATGGGGGGCCTGCTTAATACAATGCACCGGGCTGCGGGACCAAATCCGCTGGGCGGGATTCTCTCAATAGGGTCCATTGTTCTTTATCTTATAGCTGTGTTCCAGATGAAGAGCGACCTGGAGGATTACTACAACAGAGTCGAACCCATTCATTTGCAACTGAGCGGCGTGATGACGTTCTTTTTTGCCGTTTATTATTTTCAGCATCACTTCTCGCGAATCGCCCAATGGAAAAAAACAGGAGTGCTGCAACCGCAAGGATAAGGGCAATGACCGCACGTTTCAAAATTGGATTGGCCGCCACAACCATGCTTGCTGGGCTGGCGGTGGTGTACAGGTTTGCGCCAACGGAATACGCCTTTTATCCGCGATGCCTCTTTTATGCCACCACGCATTGGTTGTGTCCGGGCTGCGGCAGCACGCGCGCGCTGCACGCTTTATTGCACGGAGACCTGCGGAGCGCGCTGCATTACAACGCTTTGTTTACCCTGCTGGCCCCAATTGTTTTTTTGTGGTTCGCATTTTATTGCTATCAGGCGGCGCGCAGTAATCGCTTTCCGCCTCTGGCGGTCCCGCGAAGTGCAACCATTCCACTGGTGGCAGTGATTGTGTTGTTCACGATTGCAAGAAACACTTTATTCCATTTTTGAGATCTCATTATGTTGTCACCCAGAATTCGCCGACTCAAGCTTGATCAGGAATCGCTCTTCAAACGCTTTGCCAACTGGCCGTTGATTCGTATTACCGGTACCGCGGGAATGCCTGCGGAGCTGTATCGCTTTCAATATCTGGTGCGTGGCCTTTATGTCGCGCCGGATGGCTCAATCCTTGAGCGCAATGACCATCTGCTTGAAGTCAATCTTTCCCTGGGATACCCGCGCCGCGCGCCGCAATGCCGCATGCTCACGCCAGTTTTTCATCCGAATTTTGATGACAGCTCAGTGTGCATTGGTGATTTCTGGGCCGCTTCAGAAGGGCTTGACGACCTTATTATCCGCATCGGGCGCATGATTGCCTACCAGGAATACAACACTAAAAGCCCGCTGAACGGACTGGCTGCGAAGTGGGCTGCGCAAAACAGCCATCTGCTTCCGGTTGACCCGCGGCCAATTGCGCCGCCGCTGGAAACAGAAGCGGCCCAGGCAGAGTCCGCGCCGTTGCCACCGCCTGCAGTTCAACCGGCAAATGCACAATCGCTCTCAGAGGCCCAGGCATCTTCGGTTCCAACTACGCCAGAAAAGACAGAAGAAAATCCATGGGCGCAGAAAATTGTCATTACTTAGTAAACAGAAATTTTTGCGCGTTGCTTATTTCCGAAAGAACCTTCCTCTTAATCCTGTTTTGCTAAATAAAATTAGCCGAAATCGGAACAATTGATTTAAGTGGCTTTTTATCGGCTTGTTCCACATTCAGAAAAATACTCAAAGCGCTTTTTTAAATAGGAATCCCGCGTAGTACACTGCTCGCCACTTGCTACCTTGCCGTTCCGGCATTACCGGTTCCGGCATAACAATGACAAAAGTTCAAATCTCACGACCGAAAGCAAAACCGCATTCATCCGGCTTCCTCTGTTTATTTCATTTGTATGACAGAAGCAGCGTATTCCAAATAAGAGGTCAGAGAATATGAAACTTCCCCTAAAGAACGGCAAATTCGCATCCGTTCTGCTCTTCGTAGTTCTGGCTGTTAACTTCATGGCAGCACAAGCCATCAAGCATGGGGGCAACAGCGCCCAGGGTGACCCGGTTCCGGACGATATCACTCATACCCATAAAGGCAATCCCAACCAGACCCTGCCGGCCGTTCCCGGTCCAATCGGTCAGTCTGTGGTTACCGGCAATGGAATCAACTACCACAATGGTCCGGTCATGAAGGGCAATCCAGTCAATATTTATCTGATCTGGTACGGAAACTGGTCAGGAACCGGCTCCAACACGGCTGCTACAGTCAGCACGGTTGAGCATTTTGTGAGCACGCTGGGGAATACGCCATATGA
Source organism: Candidatus Angelobacter sp. (assembly GCA_035653315.1). Taxonomy (GTDB): domain Bacteria; phylum Acidobacteriota; class Terriglobia; order Terriglobales; family Acidobacteriaceae; genus Angelobacter. The sequence goes on along the minus strand of DASRCD010000813.1, from coordinate 7,846 downwards.
AAAAATTAATACTACGTATGGCGACACCACGGGCAACGTGAGCGGCAACTTGACATTGGCCGGCGCGACCTTTGTGAACAGCAGCAGCAACCTGTCCGATGCCAGCCTGCAAACCACGGTGAGCAATGCCATCAGCAGCGGCGCACTGCCAAGAGACTCCAATGGCGTTTACATGGTGCTCTCTTCTTCAAACATCAATGAAACATCCGGCTTCTGCACCCAGTATTGCGGCTTCCACACGCACGCCACGCTGGGCGGAGTCGATATTAAATATGCCTTCGTCGGCAACCCTGACCGTTGCCCCAGCGGATGCGAAGCGCAGACAACCGGCCCGAACAGCCCCGCAACCGGCGTGGGCGGCGCGGACGGCATGATCAACATCATTACGCATGAGAGCGAAGAAGCCATCACTGACCCCGACCTGAATGCCTGGTTTGACGCCAGCGGCGAAGAAGATGCCGACAAGTGCAACTTCAATTTTGGCACCACTTCAGTTTGCGGCTCAACAAGCGTATGCTCAGCCGCAGGCAAATCTGCCGGCGCCCACTTCAACCAGACCTTTGGCGGCAATGACTACCTGATGCAGCAAGAGTGGAAGAACTCAGGTGGCGGCGGCTGCGTACAGCACCTGTAAACTTTACTGATCGATTCTCCGGGCCGCTTGCTTGCAGGCGGCCTTCTTTTTACGCCAATATTTAAAATCACATAAAGATAATCAGGAGCCGATCCCCCGTGAAAAGCCTAAATCCTGCTTTCTGTCTGTTCATGATGATCATCACTGCATTGTGCATGAATGCGCAAACCAAAAAGGCCGCATCACCTGCGCCCACTGCTACGACGACAACACCGCAAAAAGTGGATGACCTGCAAGGCTCTCCCAAAGTCATTACTGCCACAAAAGGCGTGGAGCAATACTGGAATACAGAAAGAGCGCTGGTTAAGGCGCTCGATAGCAAAGACAAGGCCGCGATCGACAAGTTATTGAGCGACGATTTCAAGGTCTGGATGCCCAACCAGACCGGAAGCGCTGTTGGCCGCGAAGATTGGCTGGCTTCAGGAAGAGAAAATCCCAGACCGGTGCGCGTGTCACAAATGGCAGTACAGTTTTACGAAGAAGTGGTAGTCGTGAAGTTTCTTGGTGAAGGGAAAACACCTGCCGCCGGTAAAGGCACTCCACAGCAGTATTTTGTGGTGGACCTCTGGGAAAAAGGCGAGCCGGGATGGCAGCTTACCAATCGTTACATGAGCGCCGTCACAGTACCCGCGCCGAAGCAACCGACCGGTAAAGAATAATTACCGGTTGGCTTCTTCCATCAGCGCACGGAGCCGTTCCGTATTTTCTTTTGCTGCATCCGTCACCATATAAAATTGCAGACCGTTCTGCTGCCAGCCATTCACAATAAAATTCTGGTCGCCCGTGGATGGCTCGCCGCGAACGTCACGCGCTTGAAAAATAAAAACTGAAATCTTATGTTGCCGCACCTGGTACACCAGCTCCGCTCCGGGAGCGTGATGCACATAAACCAACTTGCCGCCGAGCAGGGTAAAAGGCGAATCCTTTGCCAGTTCAGGGGGAGTAAAGGTAAATGGCAGCTTCCCCTGATACCAGGGCTTTACGGTATGCATATCGCTTGAAATTACATCCACGGGGTTCGCACTGGCCAGCATGGTTACGTGCTGGTCCACCAGTTCAGCAACCGTAACACCTGAGCCTGCAGGGCGTGAATACCAGATAAACGCCAGCGCAAATAAAAGCATGAATGTTGCAGCCGCCGTGGTCCATTGCCAGAAATGCCCAATGGCTGGTTTTGGCGCAATTTGCTTACGCACGACGGCATACAGCTCTGGCGGCGCATGGAAGCGCTTCCCCGCAAGGCGCACTGCTTTTTTCAGCTCCTGCTGTTCCATCACGGTGGCAGCGCATTCCGTACAGTTTTGCAGGTGGATGGCAAAAGCCTGCTGCGCGGCAGACTCCATTTCGCCATCCACATACAGGCCGACTTTTTCGCGTAGTTCGCAATTCATGACCGTATACCCGCAACCTTCTTTTCGCCCAGGGCATTCACAATGTATTCCCGCACCTGTTTTCTGGCGCGCGCCAGCCGTGACATTACCGTGCCTGTCGGGACGTCCAGCGCTTCCGCTATTTCCTGGTACTTCATCTCTTCAATGTCCGCCAGCAGAATTACTTCTTTAAATACCGGCGAAAGGCTGGCAATCGCCGACTGGACCAGTAGCGTGTCAGCACGCCGGACCAGCGCCAGTTCCGGAGTATCAATACTGACAACCGAATCCTCAAAGCCTTCTTCGTCCTGCTGCGTGGTGTTGCGCCGTTCGAGCCCGGTTTTACTAGTTAAAAATGTGTTGCGCAGGATACGAAACATCCACGCGCGAAAATTTGTTCCCTCGCGAAATGAACCGAATCCCTTCAATGCCTTGAGGAACGTTTCCTGCACCAGATCACGCGCCTCGTCTGGATTACCGCAGAGCCAGCAGGCGAAGTTATAGAGTCCGTCCAGCAATGGGACAGCCAGCTTCTCAAAATCGTTATTTTTCAGGCCGCTCACATCCCCTCGTACGATAACGGTGGTGGCCATGATTTTACTCTCCCGAATGGGTCTTTCCTGCGTAAAACGCTTGTGTACTCAAGCACGCATGTGCTCCTTGCTGCATTGTTTCGAATCCTACATCCCGCTGTTTACGCCGCTAAGAAACCCGCCGAGATGAGCGGTTAGGGCCACAACTGCAGCCGCCGCAATCTCTAAAGGTAATCGATAGATGGGCAAGGCGCGTTCCGGCTTGCGGCCACGGAAATGCAGCCACCATACCAGCCAGATCAAAGCTGTTGACGCCAGCCCCAGCAGCAGGTGCAGCAGAAGAGTGCCTTTAATTTTCTGGCCCTCCAGTTGCCAATGCCATGCCATTAAACCCGTGATCACAGCGGGAACTGAAGCAAAGGCGGCCACCGTGAGGTTGTAATAGGCTGCCGCCGCAAATGCGGCGGTGCGCCACCGCTGCGCCGCCAGATCAAATGCCACACTCACCAGAAACAGCGCAATAGGAAAGTGAATTAGCACTACATGCTGGGCGTGGCGTGCCAGCAATACCGATTTCAAATCAAAGGGATTCATGCAAATTTCCTTTACTGCACCACAATCTTGCCGGTCATTTTGGGATGCAGGCCGCAAAAGTAGCTATACGTGCCGGGCTTGGTAAACGTGTAGGTAAAGACTTCATCCGTATCCAGCACCTTGGATTTGAATGATTTATCGTCGCTGACGACGTTATGCGGAATGTCATCATGGTTGGTCCAGCGGACGGTGCTGCCCGCCGCGATGGTTACTGTATTCGGGGAAAACACAAAGTTGTCGATCTTGACTGCCACTTCCGCCGGTGTGGCAGCGCTTAAACTTCTTGCCCTGCCGGCCATCATAAGAACCAGAATGGCCAGCATGGCAACGCTGAGAGTGGAGAACGTTCTTTTCATCTATAACTCCTTCTTGATCGGTATTGCGAACTTGTGATTGCGAGCGTGTCCAAATAGCGCTCGGGCTTGCCTGAACTACTCCAAAGTTGAATCCACCACCGCCAGCGCATGCTGGCCCTGCACATAGTTCACGTCACACACACCAAGCAGGCTGCGAAGCTGCTCAGCGGGGACAGTCATAGGTCCCGGTGATGGCGCCGTGCCGGGTTTGGGTTGAGGAAATGCCGTGGAAGCAGCCGTGTGGAATGTGATGTTGCCTTCCACTTTCTGCATGGTCTGATGAATGTGTCCGTTCAGGACTGTGACCGAACCAAAGCGCTTGAGATAAGAGAGGGCCTGCGCGCTGTCATCGGTGCCCCAGCCCCATTCCGGATAGACACTCCATAGCGGAATGTGCGCAAACACTACAATAGGTGTGCTCTTGGAGAGATGTTTCACGTCTTTCTCCATCCACTCCAGTTGTTCCTGGCCAAGGCTGCCAAGCCCGCCGGCTTTAAGGTTCAGCACGTTGACCAGCCCAATAAAGTGCACACCTTTCTGATCAAAGCTGTACCAGCCTGAGCCCTGCGTGCCTTTGCCATAGCGCTCCAGGTATTGCTTGCCTTCACCTTCTCCGACCATGTCATGCTCGCCGGGAACATAAAACACTTCCTTGGCATTGGCGCTTTTCAGTATCTGGTCCACATTGTCAAATTCTTCCGGCTTGGAAAGATGGGTGATGTCTCCGGTGTGCAGGATGAAACTGGGAGCGGTTGGGAGTGCGTTGATTTTATCGACTGCTGCTTTCAACGTGGCTACGACATCAGGATTGGCCGGTTTGCTGAAGCCCATGTGGCTGTCACTGATCTGCACAAAACTGAAATCGCCCTTCATGGGCTTGTCCTTGAATTCAGCAAGGCGGCTCAGGCTGTATGACTTGAGCACGCCGCCCTGCATCACGCAAAACGCGCCTGTGCCGGCCCAGGCCATGCATTTCAGGAAGCCTCGTCGGTCAATACCATCATGGTTGTGGTCATGCAGGATTTCATCTTTCTTCAGCTTGTCGTCCATACGTTCCTCCTTAAGGAATGCTTGCGCGCCGTGCTTGGCTTGCTGGTGGATTAACTGCTCTCCGGCGCAAATATTCCCGTTATGACAGCTTTTTTTAAGAAAGAAGATGAGGGCGCATAAATACGGCTTTACAGAACTTTAGCCCGCAACACGGTCTATAACTGCATCAAACCTGCTAGTATGTCCGGCGATCTTACGGGCGGAGCTAAAAAACGATTGCAAAGCGCTTACTACAACAAAATAAGTCTGGTGCTGGCATGTGCTATTGCGTTCATGATATGCGCGTCTGCGCAAGGGCAAGCCGGTAAAGTTGTGTCCGCTCCAGCGCAAAGCGTGGACGCGAAGCTGGACCAAAGTTTTCGCTATATGTATGACCTGCAGTTTGACCAGGCATTGCGCGAGGTTGAAGCAGCAAAAGCGCTGGACAAAGCAGATCCCGTGCCGTGGATGTCACAAGGCTGCGCGGTGCTGTTCCGCGAGTTTGATCGCATGCACATTCTGCGCAGCGAGCTTTTTGGCAATGACAACAGCTTTAGTGACGGCCCTCCGCTGGTGTGGAACGCCGCAGCGCGCACAGAGTTTGAAAATGCGCTGGGCCAATCAGAAAAATTGGCGCAGGACAGGCTGAAGCAGGACAAGAATGATCCTCGCGCGCTGTTTGCCCTGACCATGGTGAACGGCCTTCGCGCTGACGATGCCGCGCTCATTGCCAAGAAAAAATTCAGCGCCATCTCTTACACCAAGACCGCCACCGGATATGCGGAGAAACTGCTGGCCCGGTCGCCCGAATACTATGACGCTTACATCGCCACCGGCATGGGCAAATATATTATTGGCGGCAAGGCGGCCCCAGTCCGCTGGCTGCTGCGGTTAGATGGACTCAAAGGGGACCAGGAACAGGGCATCAAGGAGCTGACGCTGGTAGAAGAGCATGGGCGCTATCTCTCCCCTTTTGCGCGAATCCTGTTGGCGTTTGATGATCTGCGGCACAAGAACAATGCCCAGGCACGAAAAGAGCTGGAATGGCTGCATGAGCATTTTCCTGACAATCCGCTGTTCCTGCGGGAAATTGCCAAACTTGACCATCCGGCCATGGGTATGGGCCAACACTAAAGAGTAACCAGCCTTGGCCTGATTTCCACGAACTCTGGTTTATAATCAAATCAATCAGAGTGGCTGAATTGCCACAATATGTCTGCGCAAGTAATTGATTTGGGTACGCGGGACATACCCTTTCGTACATCGGCAAAACTAACCTGAGCTGCTAGCATGCCGATACACCTTGAAAGATTAAAGTACTGATGGAGCAAACTGTTTGGAACTAAGAAGCCGTAAGGCCGTCATTTTGCTGATTTTGGCCATGTTGTCGCTGGTGTTCCGCGCCCACAGCCAGACTGCGCAGCCAGCCGCAAAATCCCAGGCACAGGTGGAAGACAAACTGGCCCAGTCTTATCGTGCCATGTATGACCTGAAATTCCAGGAAGCCTTTAAGGCTGCCGATGAAGCTAAGGCTTTGGCGCAGGACGATCCATTGCCGCATGTGGCGCAGGCCTGGGTGGCATTCTTCCGCGAGCTTGACCGCCTTCATATTCTCCGCAGTGAGCTTTTTGCCACCGATGACAGTTACAACGCCCGCGATACCTACACCTGGGACGCAAATAATAAAAAGATCTTCGATAGCAGTCTGGATGAAGCGGAAAAGCTGGCGCAAGACCGCCTGAACCGCAACCAGAATGATTCACGCGCCCTGCTGGCGCTCTCGCTCATCAACGGACTGCATGGCGATGATTTCGGCATCTTCACCAAGAAAGACCTGAAAGCCATTTCTTATATCAAGACCGCCACAACCTACGCGGAGAAATTGCTGGCCCAGTCGCCTGATTCTTATGACGCTTATGTTGCCACTGGCATGGGCAAAGTCATTGTGGCGCGCAAGTCAGCCCCGGTGCGCTGGGTGCTTCGCCTGGGCGGACTCAAGGGCGATGAAGGTGAAGGCGTAAAAGAACTGACGCTTGCTGCCGACCATGCCCATTATCTTGCACCGTTTGCCCGCCTTCTAGTGGTGTTTGAAGACGTGCGCTTCAAGAACACTGACGATGCACGCAAAAAGCTGGTAGATCTGCACCAGCAATTTCCTAATAACCATCTTTTTCAGGATGAACTGGATAAACTAGGCCGCACATCAGCGCAACTGGTCCGGCAAGGCAACTGAAGCAGCGCCGGCAATTTTTCCTCCCGGCCCTTCCTGCACAAAGACGATCATCCGCAGATCATTGCGTTTCCAATCATTCTTCACATTGAGCGGGACAGTCGCTTCAAAGCTGCCCGCGTGAATCTTGCCGATTTCCTGCAGCGTGCGCACAACCGCCGCATGGCGCAGCGTGCGTCCATTGTTCTCTCCAGCACCAATTCTGGTAGATAAATTATCTTCCGTTACCGCCATCAGCACACTTGCGCCTTCCGCAACCGACGGCGATTTCACCTGGACCGAAAATGCATTTGCTACCGGAGAAATTTTTACCTGAGCAGGTTGAAGCTGGTTTGCGGCGCGGCTGATAGAGTCGCGTGCCCTGGAGGCGTCATTGCCCACAAATTCCACCTGGCCATTGACCACCATTTGCGGCGTGTATGGCCCATCCAGCTTCATGGTTTTTGTGTAATCTTCCTGCCGGTGCGTAAAAGCCGCGGACGAAAAGCGGTCTTTCCATCCCAGCGAGTTCCAGTAATCCACATGCAGGCCCAGCGGTATAACCTCAATCTGCTGCGCAGCCAAGTCCTGCCGCAAATGGCCAAGCAGCGCGTCAGCCGGCGGACAGCTTGAGCAGCCTTCAGAGGTAAAAAGCTCAACAACCACGGGCCTGCGCTCAGCCGCAATGGGAGCATTTGTTACTGAAGAGCGCAAAAAAGCAGCGCCTAGCAGGATTATGCAGCCTATGAAAACAATTGGCATCCATCGAGACATAATTATTTCTTTGCCTCCGCCGCTATTGCGTACACATCAAACTCCAGTTCAAGTTCATCTTTTACTTTTACTGATCCACCAAAAAGCGAGATCGGTTTAATACCATAGTCAGACTGCTTGAGCCTGGCCGTGCCGTGATAATGTTCCTCTGCACCGGCATTCGCCACGCCGCCTTGTGATGCTGCTATAGCAGGACTGCCGATGGCTTCCAGCGTGATCTCGCGCTTTTCTCCATGCAGCTGTAACGTCCCCACCACGCGATAATGGTATGGACTTGTCTGTTCTATGCGCTCAGATTGAAAGCGAATCTCCGGATACTTTTCCTGGTCCAGCACTTTTGTTCCCAG
>DASRCD010000812.1:0-3895 GCA_035653315.1 Candidatus Angelobacter sp. | reverse complement strand
AAAATTTCCCGCCTGATCACAAACTGAAGCACACGTAATCCATTTTTCTTGGATGAACGCGCGTGAACAGCCTTTAATTCAGGCAGTTCGCCGCAAATCTGGTAGTTAAGCCTGCAATCCGTCGTTCCGACTGAAATATTTCTCGTCATTTCTCTTATCCAAAGTGAAACGTTCTTTCAGAGTACCTCACTACACTTTGCACTCACGCGTATAGCGGCGGTTTGTATCGCAGCATCTTGATTCAAATTTACTGGAGAGCAAAAAACCCATGAAAATGCATTTCCCTGCGACCAGATTTTTTATTTGTCTTCTGCTTCTTTTACCAACTGGGCTGGCGTTTGCCCAGGCGAATGGCAGCGCTTTAGTGGATTGTTCCGGGATCACGCCCGGCGCATTCACTTCACTCAATTCGGCCATCTTCGCGTCGCCGGACCACACAACTTTTCAAGTCTCAGGCACGTGTACGGAAAATATTACGATCCAGAATCGAAACGATCTGAATTTCTTTGGCAATCCAACGGCCACGATTCAGTCACCTGATGCCTCGCGCGAGGTGCTGGTAATCTCATCTTCCCGAAGCATAAGTTTTAATAGCAACATCACCTTGAAAGGCGGTATTGGCACTGTGATGGTTAATTCTGCCAACATCCGTTTTTTGGGCGTAAATGTACAAGATAGCGGCCAATTCGGGCTTACTTCCACTGACTCTGTTGTTCACCTTGCAAATGTATCTGTGACCGGCAGCGCACGCACCGGCATTGTGGTAAGCGGAGGCAGCTTTTATCTTGATGGCAGTGTGAACGTTGGTAGCAATGGACGCCTGGGCATTAGCGCGGGACCAGCAGCGCATTTGAGCATGATCGACGGAAACGGTCCAAACATCATTAGCCATAACGGGCTTGCTGGAATCCAGATTTTTGGCACCAGTCAGGCTGATCTTTCTGGTGACAATGAAATCACCAACAACAACACAACCAATACCCCCAGCATGTTCGGCATGTTGGTGCAAAGCAATACAGGATTAACAATGAATAACGGCGCTATCAGCAGCAATTCAGGAGTCGGGGTGGTATGTGATCTCCATAGCCATTGCCAGCTTAGCGGAACTCATATTGACAGCAATACTGCCGGAGGACTGCAGATCACAGAGCATTCAATGGGTATCCTGGGCTCATCGGATATTTCCAACAATACCGGCGCCGGAATTCTGGTGGAGCAAGGCTCGTCTCTCAGCACCGGCGGAGACACCATTGCAAACAATACCGGAGATGGGCTGATCCTGAATACTTTATCTTCTCTTAAATTTTTTACAGCGGACACAATCACCGCGAGTGTGGGGAACCTGACTCTCAATTGCAACAATGGCTCCATTGTTGATGGCGATGTGAGCACCTACAAGCCCAAAAAGTGCGGCGCACAATTTCAGGCAGTACCAATTCACTGAGTTGATTCATGAACAAAGGCCGCCATGCGCGGCCTTCCTTCATAATATCTGAACTGGTTTTATGGTCTTAACGACCAATGCAGTTAAACTTTCTGAATTGAGTTTTTAACCGCAAACTTTCCTGATCGGAAATCTGGCGCTGCTTCACGCTGCCTTTGCGAGCCTTGTAATCTCATCGTATTCCTCTACCCGCGCACCGCTTGCTCCCTGGCGGGCAGCGGCTACCATCGCTTTCCCTACTGTTTCAGCCCGGACTGAATGATATTTGCGCAGTGCTCCCAGCGTGACAAGATCAAGTACAGGCGCAAACATCATACTGATGGTCTCCAGCAGGCGAAACTCCGCGCGTTTGCCAATCAGCAAGCTTGGACGCAAGATGTGGATGGCCCTAAACGGAAGCTTTGCCAGTTCGCGCTCCAGCTCACCTTTGGTGCGAAGATAGAAGTTCTTGCTCGCCGGATCGGCCCCGACGGAAGAAACCAGAATGAACTGCTCTGCTCCCGCCTTAACAGCTTCAGTGGCCGCACGCAGCGGCAATTCCAAATCCACATGACGAAACGCCGCTTGCGATCCAGCTTTGCGAATGGTTGTGCCCAGCGCGCAAAACACGTCTTGCGCCCCGCGGAAATCATCTGCCGTTAAGGTCTCCAGGTCCGCAACCCTTTGCGCCACTTTTGCCCGCGTAAATGCAGGTAATTCCCTGCGGCCAAACGTCACAATGCGGGAGTAGTCCGGATCGTCCACCAGAGCTCTGAGGCAGAATCCACCCACTAATCCCGATGCTCCCAGCACAACAGCTATTCGTGACTCCACGCTCACTCCATCTGTTTCAGGATTGTATCTGTTTCATGGCTCCCAATCGACACTTCACTGGTCCAGTGAACGCTTCAGCGGATTCTCTATCGACATTTCATCGATTCCCACATCTACGCTTCAATGGATTCCAGTCTACGCTTAAGGATTCCCGATCGACACTCATGGATTTCCAAATTGACGCTTCAATGGACACTTAGTCGACACCCCTTGATTGCCGGTCGACATTGCTCCAATTTTGACTGTCCCAGATTACTCTAGCAAGTCCCCAGCCCACGTGCAGCCTTTGACACACAGTTTCTGCCACTGCTAGTATCGAAAGGCAGCAAAGAAGTGGTATTGCAGCATGAAAACGGCTTCTGCCGTTTTTGTCTCTTAAAAGCGTCCCCGTCGTCTAGCCCGGCCTAGGACATCGCCCTTTCACGGCGGTAACACGGGTTCAAATCCCGTCGGGGACGCCAATATTCCAAAGTACTTGCTCATATCTGGTCCTGCCTACGCTCATAGCGCTCAAAAACTTAGTTCCGGATTTGTTATCAAGAAGGCTGCCGGTGCGTATATCGTAACCGCGTCTTCTTCGTGTAGGATTCAACAGCAGACCAGTGCACGAATAAGCAGCGCCCTCAATCTCCTGTTTGTGCTTCTTCTCTCGACAACATAGAACAAGAAGTTACTGAGTTCGTCAGCCAAATCCTGTACTGAAACCTCAAAGCAGATTATGAGGCTTAAGACTGATTTAAAGGTTTCGTAATAAGGCAACTCCACTGCTCTGATTCGGCATATATACCGATAACGACATGGTCCGGATCATCACAATCGAACGAGAGTATGGCTCTGGAGGCGGTCAGATCGCCGCAAAGGTGGCTACCCGGCTCGGCTGGGAGCTTTGGGACCAGACCCTCACGCAAGAGATTGCCCGGCTGGCGCATTGCCACGAATCCACCATTCAAAAGCATGAAGAACGGCGGGACCCGCTTTACCATCGCCTGCTTAAGTCATTTTCTCTGGGGAGCTATGAGGGCAACTTTGGGATTTACCCCATGGAGACTCTGGATGCTGAAAAGATCATGAAGATTTCGCAGCAGGTGGTGGAGAAAGCTGCGGCTTCTGGAAACTGCGTCATCGTCGGAAGGGGAGCGCAGCACTTCCTGCAGGATCGCACGGATACTCTGCGTTTTTTTCTCTATGCTCCCAGGGAAAGCAAAATCCAGCGCCTGATTTCTGAAGGCACCTCGCGAACGCACGCGGAAGCTTTGGTGGAGAGAGTAGATCGCGAACGGGCAGCGTACATTAGGAATTATTTCCATGCAGCTTGGCCCAACCGCTCTGTTTATCACGCCATGATCAATACCGCGAACGGAGATCAACAAGTAGTGAATGCGATCCTGAGTTTTCTGGATATTCAATCCCGGGGATTGGCAGCCGACTAGCGGCCACGGTTTTCTCTTTTGCGTGTACTGAACCCGAGTGCCGATTTTACTCCACGCAGTAGCTCAACTGAAGACAACTCTCATGCCAGAACCATAACAGAGTGGCTTGCCTAAGGCCGCAAGCTGCTGTTCTGAATGTGCTCTGGATGAACTGTAAAAGACAATTCGAAAGCTAAATGCACTGCAATCAGGGCACGACAAGAGGTCT
>DASRCD010000811.1:0-2382 GCA_035653315.1 Candidatus Angelobacter sp. | reverse complement strand
GGAACCAATATCCGCACATGAGCGATCCATTTACTCAAGCTGAGGAAGCAGCAAAGTTTATTGAGTCAAGAAGTCCAGTGAAACCGCTGGTGGCAATTGTATTGGGCTCGGGGCTGGGCAGCTTTGCGGACGAAATGGCTGGCGCGGTCCGCATTCCTTATAAAGAGATTCCTCACTTTGCGCACTCCACCGCCGTGGGACACGCCGGGCAACTCGTGTTGGGCAAAATTGGAGAATGGCCTGTTGTAGTAATGCAGGGGCGGGTCCATTTATATGAAGGCTATCCAGTGCAGACCGTTGTTTTCCCCATACGCGTGTTCGCGCGCATGGGCGTGCGGGCGGCAATCCTCACAAATGCTGCCGGCGGCATCAATCTGGATTATGGCCAGGGCCGACTGGTGTTGATCAAAGATCATATGAATTTGCAGGGACAAAACCCTCTGGTCGGGCCGGAAGACCAGCGCCTGGGGTTGCGATTTATTGATATGAGTGAGGCATATGCAAAGAGCTATCGTGCGATGGCAATTGAATCCGGCAAAAAATTGGGGATTGATTTAGCTGAAGGTGTTTATATTGCGGTATTAGGCCCCAGCTATGAAACACCGGCGGAAATTCGCGGCTTTCGCGCCATGGGCGCCGACCTGGTTGGCATGTCCACGGTGCCAGAAGTGATTGCGGCGCGGCAGGCCGGAATAAAGATCCTGGCAATTTCCTGCGTCACCAACATGGCTGCGGGAGTATCAGACGCGCCAATCAATCATCAGGAAGTGCTGGAAATCGGCAGAAAAATTTCAGGACAGTTCAAAGCACTATTGAAAGATGTGGTGCCGATGATCGCGCAGGATGTGGCAGAGGGATAAGCACGCAAAGAAAATAGACGCAGATAAGCGCGGATCAACATTAAAAAATGAAGCGTCACTTATTTCCGATAATCTGCCAGATGAGCGGGTTTGCCTGCTGCGCGGCGGCTGCTTGAATTGTGTAGCTTTTTTCAATCAGAGACGCGGCGCTGGCAACCCGCTCGGCTGAGTTGTAATAAATAGTACACAGTGGCTCACCGGCCGCAACACGATCACCAATTTTCTTGTGCACCATAATCCCTACGGCGGGATCTACGGAATCTTCTTTTTTTGCCCGCCCGCCGCCCAACAGAACTCCAGCCGTTCCAATCTGCTCGCACATCATTTCCGTCACAAAACCGGTAGCAGGGCTTTTCACGTCGGCTTTGTGGCTGGCTTGCGGCAGCAGCTCTGGTTTCTCAATCACATCTGGATTTCCACCCTGTAGCTGGATAATTTCGCGGAATTTTTCGCGTGCCTTGCCACTGGCGATCATCTGTTCCGCCAGTTCCCTGCCATCATCTACACTTTGCACACGCTTACCCAAAAAGAACATCCACCCAGCAAGGACCAGGCTCAGTTCGCGCAGATCAGAAGGCCCTTTGCCGTCCAGAACTTCAATGCACTCGGCCACCTCCAGCGCATTGCCCACGGCATTTCCCAGAGGCTGACTCATGTCCGTTATCAGGGCAGAAATGCGCTTGCCCAAACGCTGTCCGGTTTCAACCATCAGCTCAGCAAGAAAGACCGCATCTTTTTCTGATTTCATGAAAGCCCCGCTTCCGGTCTTCACATCCAGCACCAGCGCATCAATCCCCTCAGCAAGCTTCTTGCTCATAATGGAAGCGCAGATCAGGTAAGGGCTTTCCACGGTTCCGGTAACGTCGCGCAGAGCATAGAGCTTTTTGTCAGCAGGCGCAATCTCTCTGGTCTGGCCAATTAATCCTGCTCCACATTGTTTTAAAATTCGGCGAAAATCCGTTACGGAAAGATTCACGTTGAAACCGGGGATGGATTCCAGCTTGTCGAGTGTTCCTCCGGTGTGCCCCAGGCCACGTCCGCTGATCATGGGAACATAAACTCCACCAGCCGCCACAATAGGAGCAATGATCAATGAAGTTTTATCGCCCACTCCACCCGTGGAGTGCTTATCAACCTTCATGGCGGGAAGCTCCGAAAAATTTAAGACCTCTCCGGAGTTGAGCATGGACTCAGTCAAGGCGGCCAGTTCCGCCCGTGACATGCCACGCAGCAGGACAGCCATGAGCCATGCGGACATCTGATAATCGGGGATTTCATCGCGCGTATAGCCATTGACGAGAAACTCGATTTCATTACGCTGAAGCTCCGCTCCATCGCGCTTTTTGCGGATTAGATCAGTAACAAGCATTCTTTCCGGCTTCTCCCTGATAATGAGTACCCAATTAATGAGTAAAAGATCGTTGCTTACCTGCTCAAAACCAAACCAGCATTCTCTCATGCTCCTTCAGCCATGTTGTAACTGGATCTCGCCTGTCGGGAATTCACCTATCAGAATATGGCA
>DASRCD010000810.1:0-4159 GCA_035653315.1 Candidatus Angelobacter sp. | reverse complement strand
TCTTCCAAGCAGCAGCATCTGGAACAATCGCTCCGCTCTCTGGGCCGGACCTTGGTGGCTTATTCCGGCGGAGTTGACTCGGCTTATCTGGCCTGGTTTACCCATCAGGTGCTTGGAAAGGACATGCTGGCCGTCATCGCAGATTCACCCAGCCTGGCCCGCACGCAACTTCAGGATGCGCTGGCTTTCACCCATGAGCATGGGATTCCTGTTGAAGTGATCCAAACGGCAGAAATGCAGCGCCCGGAATATATCCGCAATGATGGACAACGCTGCTTCCACTGCAAAGACGAGCTTTTTCTGGTGATGGAAGATTTTGCCAGGAACCGCAACTTCCAATCTATCGTTTATGGCGTGAATGTGGATGATCAAAGCGATTTCCGCCCCGGCCAGGCTGCCGCGCGCCAGCACCAGGTGGCCGCGCCGCTTCTCCAGGCAGGTCTTAAAAAGCAGGAAATTCGAGAGTTGGCCCGGCAGGCCGGGCTAAAGGTCTGGGATAAGCCTGCGTCTGCCTGCTTATCATCGCGAATCGAATACGGCAGGCCGGTAACGTTGGAAGCGCTTTCCGCCGTTGAGCAGGGTGAGGATGCCTTGCGTGCCCTTGGCTTCCGCCAGTGCAGGGTGCGCCATCATGGCGAAATCGCCCGCCTAGAGATCGCCCGCGACGAGCTTCCACGCGCCCTTACCCCGGAGATGTTCCAAGAATTTACCCGGATTTTCAAAGGCCTGGGGTTCACCTTTGTAACTGTTGATACAGAAGGGTTTCGTTCTGGCTCCATGAATTCCGTAAAAGCAATTCAGCCTTTAGTCAAGCTCATCTCTTGATCACCCGTGAGATAATCTTAGGAAACAGTGTTTTTTGATAAGGCAGGTTATTTTGTTCAGATTTCGGTGTGTTTTTCCTAACGTTCTTCTTTTTTTAGCTTTGGCCGGATTGGGCTGCCACGCCCAGAACTCTGGTGCGTCATCAGACAAGAAGGCTGATGCTCCCGCCGCTGCAAACTCGTCGGGGCAGTCAACCGTTTTACCGCCAGAGCTTTCGCACAGAATTGAGATTGAGATCCGCTCGCGTTACAGCATTCCGCCTCAGGTGGATATTGCGCTTTCAAACCTGAATTCCAGCACTATCCCCGGATATGACACCATCGTGGTCACCTTTAGCGGCGGGACGCACAGCACCACGCATGACTTCCTGCTTTCAAAAGACCATAAGACGCTGGCGCACCTTGAGACGTATGACATCTCAAAGGATTTCATGTCACAGATTGACATGAAAAACCGGCCGGTAAAGGGCAATCCCAATGCAACGGTCACAATCGTCAACTATGACGATTTTCAGTGCCCGTTCTGCTCCCGCATGCATGCGGAGCTTTTTGACAACGTGTTCAAGGATTATGCCGGCAGGGTAAAAGTCATTTACAAAGACTATCCGCTGATTGAAATGCATGGCTGGGCCATGCACGCGGCCATTGACGGCAACTGCCTGGGCGAGCAGAACAATCAGGCATATTGGGATTTTGCCGACTATGTACATGCCAACCAGAAGCTGGTGGCCGGCAAAGCGCGTGAAGAAGCTTTTTCCAATCTTGACGCTGCCGCCAAAACGCAGGCGCAAAAGCACCAGCTTGACCAGCAGAAACTTCAGGCCTGCATGCAGAAGCAGGATGAATCCGCGGTTCGCGCCTCCATGGCGGAAGGCGATAAGCTCGGTGTGGATTCCACTCCTACCATGTTTATCAACGGAGAAAAATTTTCAGGCGTGATTCCGGAAGCGGAGCTGCGCGCCGTCCTGGATCGCGCGCTTGCCGATAACGGCCAGAAAAACCCGTCTGCTGCTGCGGGTGCAAAACAGTAAAAATGCTTATTTCAGTCTGGGTGTCATATCAATCTGAGTTGACAGGGAGGGACTGTTGATTCACCTGCGAAAAGCTCGGCGCACCGTTGTTCTTTTCAACCTGGCTGCGGTCACATTGCTGCTGGCTGGTTGTTCCGGCGGCGGATCAGACAAAGATGTAATGGCCAAAGTCAATGGCCATAAGATCACACGCTCTGAAGTCGACAAGAGCTATAACAGCAGAATAGCGGGCTCTCCCCAGAAACCTTCAGCCACTGAAGAGGAAGCGCTTCGGCTGAACATCCTTGCTCAGATTATTGACACTCAGCTCCATCTGCAAAAAGCGGAAAAGCTTGGCATTGTGGCAACCGATGAAGAAGTGGATGGAAAATTCAACCAGCTCAAAGCGCCTTATACACAGGAAGAATTTCAAAAACGGTTGAAGGACATGGGCTTGACGGAAGATGAGTCCAAGCAGGAAATCCGGCGCACCCTGACGATTGATAAGCTTCTGAACAAGGAAATTGCTTCTAAAATCTCAATTTCCGATACTGACATCCAGAACTATTACAATCAGCACAAGGCTGATTTCAACCTGATTGAGCCGCGTTATTTTGTCGCCCACATTCAGGTAACCAATCAGCCCATGGGGCAGGGGCAAGGCACGGACAAAGCCCAGAATGACGCCCAGGCGCGCAAGAAGATCAATGAAGCTTACCATCGTCTTGAAAGCGGCGAAGATTTTGCCAGCGTGGCCGCCAGATACTCTGAAGATCCGGATACGGCACGCAACGGCGGCGAGCTAGGCCCCATGCCGGAATCACAGCTCAACAATACTGACCCGGCTACGCGTGAAGCCATTCTCAAACTCAAGCCGGGGCAGTTCAGCGAAGTGATCAGTGTTGTGAATCCTGCAACACACCAGCTTTTTGGCTACCGCATTGTCAAATTGATCGGCAAGGAAGCAGCCGGCCAGCGCGATTTGAATGATCCCCAGGTACAGCAGTTTATCCGCAATCAGTTGCGCAGCCAGCGCGAGCAGGTTTTGCGCGCGGCCTATGATGAGTCGCTCCGGGACAGCGCATCCATACAGAACTACTACGCTGACCAGATCCTGAAAAACTCCGGAACGAAGCAGCCTTAAGGCTGCTTCTGTCCCACAAAATCTTCCATCACTGCTTTGCGCAGCAGGTCCGGCGGCAACAACCCTTGTGACAGGATGAAGTCATGGAACTTCATCGCATCAAATTTCGCCCCCATCTTTGACTCCACGTCTCTGCGCAACGCCAGCAGGCGCGTGTATCCGTAAAAGTAAGATGTTGCCTGTCCCGGTGAGCGGAATGTGTAGCGCTCAACTTCAGTGTTGGCAAAAGCTTCTGAGAGCACAACATCGTGCGTAAGAATGCGCATTGCGTCTTCCGGTTTCAGCTTTCCACTCTGCAATTCAGGATCAATAAAAGCACGCGCCGCGCGCATCAGGCGGAGTTGCAGTGAGATGAGCTGGCCATCCAGAGGCATATAAGGCTTGGTGATGTATTCCGCATAAAGGCCCCAGCCTTCTACGTTGGTGCTGTTAAAAGCATAGAGTGAACGTGCAAGTGAAACGCCGCGCTCCACCATGGAATCAAATTGCAGTTCGTGCCCCGGCCTGGCTTCATGCGCGGTGAGCGTCCAGGTGGAAGCCTTGTAAGTGAAGTCATCAATTTGCTTGGTCTGTGCGGAGCCGGGAGCGGTTGGCACATTGAGCGGAAGAACAAACGTTCCCTGCTGGCCGGTGTTGTGAAGCAGCGGCGGCGGGTCCATGTGGGCCGCGGGCTGCTGTGCTGTTTCCGCTGCGCTGGCCAGGCGAATACGCGCCGGACGGTTCGGCAATGTCACCAGCCTTTGTCGGCGGATAATTTCCTCAATCTGCTTCAGCGTGTCTTCGTACTGCGGCAAAATCGCTTCGCCTATCAGTTGGTCTTTCTTTAACTCATGGATCACATCGCGATAGTCATTGGATTTCCAGCCGCGCTCCTTAGCGATTTTCGCGGCGATCTCCTGCATCTCCTGCTGATATTCCGTGAACGCCTTGTGCGCCATCGCGGTGAGCTGGTCAGGAGGAATATCCACGCCATATTGTTCCAGGCTGAACGCATATTCTTCCGGAGGCAGGCGGAAATCTGTGCGTGCTTTGGGCAATATTTCCTGTTTCACCCATGCGTCATAGTCCGTGAGCTGTTGCTTCAGCTTGGCAAATGGTTCCTGATAGCCTTCAATCTTGTACTTCTCAAAAAGCTGGGCAATGCCGTTGATGAAGAAATCCGCCCGCGCCAGATTGGTTTC
>DASRCD010000809.1:0-5247 GCA_035653315.1 Candidatus Angelobacter sp. | reverse complement strand
AACTGCGTGATCAGCCATTTCTTCTTCTGCGTGAGGACCACTGCTTTCGCGATACCGCAATTGAAGTCTGCAAGCGCGCTCGAGTAATGCCTCACATTGTTTTTGAGAGCGGGCAGTTCAGCAGCATTCTGGCAATGGTAGGCGCAGGACTGGGGGTCTCCATTATTCCTGAGATGGCGCTGGAACAGAGGACTGATTGCAGCTATGTTGCCGTGGGGGATGACCGCGCAGCACGCACAATCGGCATTGCCACACTGAAAGGCCGTTATTTAAGCCGCGTACAAACCGCATTCCTGGCGCATTTGCAAACGTTTGCACAGAAAGATGGATAGCCGCCGCTTCTAGCATGGCTATTGTGCTGTGGCGGAACTGAGCGTTTGCGCGTAGCATTTCCGCGTGCGCAACTTTCAAATCTTGTTTGACGATGCTGAAGCTTCTGCCCTTGAACACAGCGGCTACACGCCTTATGGCAGGTTAGGATTTCCTGCTCCGCAGCAGGACCGCCCGTGGACGTATGCCAATTTTGTTCAATCAATTGATGGAGTGGCATCTTTTAAAGGCCCTCACGCCGCAGGTTCGGATATCGCACAATCTCCCGAAGACCGCTGGCTTATGGACCTGCTGCGCGCCCATGCCGATGCCATCATTACGGGCATCAATACCCTGGTTGAAGAAACAAGAAGCGCGCCCAAACTGAATGATGGACGTGGGCCTGTCTATTGCATTCAGGAGGAAACATTGCGCGACCTGCGCGCGAAGCTTGGCCGCAAGCGTGAACGTGTGATATTTGTTACCGCCTCAGCCAGCATTGATCCGCGCGCCTACCGTGTGTTTGATGGCGACCAGATGGATGCGCTGATCCTTACAACGGAATCCGGCGCGGCGCGCCTGCAGGGAAGAGATGAGAAGGCACAAGTCATTGTCGCTGGAAAAGACAGGACCATTGATCTGCCGCTGGCTATGCGCATTCTTCGCACGCAAATGGGAGTCCAGCATCTGCTTTGCGAAGGCGGCCCAACATTGTATGGAAGCATGTCGCGGGCCGGTTTGATTGATGAGAAATTTGTGACCGTTTCACCGGTTGAGATTGGATTGCTGGTTCCCCAGGAACAGGAAACACTCCCAGCGGCGCAGGGCTACCAACTCAATGTGCGGCCGACAACGTTTATGTATCCAGGTTTTACAAAGGAAAATGCTCCATGGTGGCGCTGGATGAGCTGCCGGCGCGCAGGGGACCATCAGTTCAATCGTTATCGCAGAAGATAAAAAGTAGGGTAGATGCGCTAAGGAGTTTTAGTTCGACTATTATGGGCGGGACTGGAGCCGACGATCGGACTTGAACCGATGACCTGTCGATTACGAATCGACTGCTCTACCAACTGAGCTACGTCGGCCTTGGATTGCAGGCTGCTTCTCTATTCTAAGAGAGAGTTACCAGACCGTAAAGGGCGGCGCGCCGAGCTTAGTCATTGTTAAGGAGCCATTAACTAAATAGGTGAGATTTCCACATCTTAGATCGATTTGACGCTTGCTATTTTCGCCCACGCTTCGCATAATAGACGGTAGCTCTGTAGAAAGACCGCGTCTTCCTAAAAGGCCAATAGTGGAAAGATACGATCGCACGGACGTCCTGCGGATCCTTCGCATTACAGCGCGGCAACTTTCAGGTTGGGAAAAAGCCAATCTATTGCCAGCGGCGGAATCTTATTCCTTCTTTGATCTCCTGCAAATCAAGAAGCTTCGTGACTTGCGCGCCAAGCGCGTCCGCTCCGCTCTAATTCGAGAATCCTTGCAGGCCATGCGCCAGGTTGCGGGCATGGAGAACCCATTAATGGAAGCCGGAACTTTTGCCAGCCAGTCGCGGGTTGTCTTCCGCCATCAGGGCTCAGCTGTGGAGCCGCTGGCCGGGCAGTTTGTAATGGACTTTACCGAGCGCACGGTGGTGGAATCGCGTAAGATACACGCTATGCGCGCCGCCGAAACAGCTTCGGATTTCTTTTCCCGGGGCGTCGCGCTGGAAGAAGACCCTGCCACACAGGCCGAAGCGATTGACAGCTATAAAAAATGTGTTGAGCTCGACCCTACACATGCCGCTGCTTACATCAACCTGGGCACGCTTTATTACAATCGCCATGATTATGTGCAGGCTGAACGTTATTACCGCAAGGCCATCGAAGTAGATTCCCGCTATGCGCTGGCTTACTTTGATTTAGGCAACGTGCTTGACGAAACCGGACGCCTGCTGGACGCCATAAAAGCGTATGAGGCTGCTATTTCGCTTGCCCCAACTTACGCCGACGCCCATTACAACCTGGCTCTTGCGCTGGAAAAAGCGCGCCAACCGCGTAAAGCGCTGCGCCACTGGCAGGCTTATGCCAAGCTGGATACGATGGGACCCTGGTCAATTCATGCCCGCAACCAAGTCAAAAAGATTCTTGCGGCCGATCAGCTAAAGGTGATTCCGAAGAAGAAATAATAGAAATTCCATTTGGAATTAGACTTCAAGCATTCAGAAGCGTGCTTAGGCGGCACTGCAAGTCAAGCCTCGCCAACAAGCGGTTTCTGCTCCACAATATTTTCGTGAACAATTCTTACTCTTCCCGCCTGCAGCGCTGTGAAACGCAGTTGCAGGATTTTCTATCAGAGGCATTGCGCGGCATAGAAACAGAGTCGCTCTCACACCGGGCTGTTCCGGAAAAATGGTCGGCGCTGGAGAATCTGGCGCACCTGGCCCGCTACCATCAGGTCTTTCTGGAACGCATTGACCAGATTCTGGCCGAGCAGACACCTTCCTTTCGGGGCTACCGCGCGGAAAACGATCCGGAGTGGCCGCGCTGGACCAGCATGCCGCCACAACAAGTCCTGGCAAATCTTTCCGCACTACGCACGAAGCTAATGGCCCGGCTCAAGTCTTTGAGTGAGCAGGATTTTAAGCGCCCCGGCATACATTTCAGATTTGGAGAGATGACGCTGGCGCTGTGGCTGGAATTTTTTCTTGTGCATGAGGGGCATCACCTGAATGTGGTGCTGCACCTGGTAAGAAAAAGGGAATGAATAATCTGGTAAATGAAAAAAATGAACAGAAGTTAAACCCATTTTTGTCAGCGATGTCGTTTTTTAATACGCCATCAGGATTCGCAAATCCCGCACATTGTTTCCTGTTGGCCCGGTCTGGATGGTATCGCCCAATTTCTCGAAAAAAGGGAATGCATTGAAGCTGGTAAAGTGAGCCGCTGTATCGAGGTGCGCTTGTTGAGCACGCTCCATTGTTGTGCCATCGGCGATGGCGCCGGCTGCCGGACTTACACCGTCAATGCCATCAGTACCGGCGCTTAGAACTGTAATGTTTTCTCCGGCAATCTTTTGCGCGCAGTAAAGGGCAAAGTGCTGGTTGCGTCCACCCTGCCCGGCATTTGCGGGAACTTTTACCGTGACCTCGCCACCAGAAATGATGCAGGCTTTGCTTACGCCTTGCCGCAAAGCGCGCAGACGCTCCAAAAGATAATCCGCTGCGCGCGCATAGTTCCAATCATCACAGCTATGGTCAATTTCCACGGCAAAGCCCTGCTTCGCAGCCGCGGCAGCGGCGGCCTTTTCTGCCGTTTCATTCGAAAGTATCTTCCACCAGCGCGACCGGGCAAATGCCGCATCATCCTGCTTGGGTGTTTCTTCCAGCGCGCGCTTTTCAAATAATTCGCGCGTGGATTCGGGGAAATCCGGCAGCATATTGTGCTGATGGACGATACGGTAGCAGTCTTCCACGGTAGAAGAGTCCGGCATGGTCGGGCCGGAAGAAAGCGAGTCAAGAGCGTTCTCCGGCACGTCAGAAATCATGATGGAGACCTGTTGTGCTCCTTTTGCAGCTTGGGCCATGCGTCCGCCTTTTACGGCGGAAAGATGTTTGCGGACGGCATTGATCTGCGCAATCGGCGCGCCTGAATTCACCAGTGTTTTATAGGTGGCAATAAGATCAGGCACGGAGATTTCAGAATCCGCAGGCTTTTCCACCGCCGCCGATCCGCCGCCACTGACTAGAAAAATGACCAGCGATTGCGGATTGAGAGCGCCCAGGGTTTTCAGGATTGCCTCAGCTCCGCGCACCGATTCTTCATTTGGCTGAGGATGTCCGCCCTGAAAATAGCGATAGCCGGGAACCTGGTGATCATGCCGATTCGGGTCCACAAGAATTCCATGCAGGGTAGTGCCTACCTGGTGGGAAAGAATTTCCGCCATGCGGTGCGCTGCCTTGCCAAAGGCAATGCACGCAGTTCTGTTATAGGAATTCAGGTCGAATAAATCATCACAGATACGCAGCACGCCACGCTCATAATGCACGTGGCGCTCAAAAGCTTTTTCTATGCTGGCTTCAGAAAGCGCATGGAGAAAAACTTCACGCGCCCCCTGCCGCATGTTTTGCGCAAGCTGCATCAACTCGCTTCCGCCTGCCGTCCGGGCTTGAATAATTTGCTGATCCAGTTATGGATGGCCGTCTGCATCTCCGGCAAATGCCCTTCAAAGAAATGGTCAGCATCATTCACGATCACCATTTCTTTTGGCTCCGGCGCAAGCGCAACCACTTTCTTCAGGCTTTCCGGCGGGCCATATTGATCACGCGCACCACTGACAAAGAGCTTGGGCGGAGTGCAGTCCTTGAGGAACTCATAATTGTAGGTGCGGCCTTCAACGCCCACGGGAGTGCCGAGGCCGATCAATCCTACTACGCGGACATCAGAGCATACAGTCCGCAGGCCGGTGGCTGCTCCGAATGAAAACCCGCAAAAAAGCATGGGCAGTTGAAACTCGGAATTGAGCCAGTCAAGCGCGGCGCGCACATCTTCCTGCTCACCATGCCCTTTATCGTGCTCGCCTTCACTCATGCCAGCGCCACGAAAATTGAATCGCAATACAGGGAAGCCGAAGCTGCTTAGGGTCTTCATGGCGTGATAAACAACTTTGTTATGCATGGTGCCGCCAAATAAAGGATGCGGATGGCAGACCAATGCGGCGTGCGTCGCGTCAGGCTGGCCTGCGTTCAATAACGCTTCCAGCCGGCCTGCGGGGCCATTAAGAAAGAAGGATTTGATTCCGTTTGCCACACATCTTTTTTAACAGAGTAATGGCATAAAAACCAAAATCCACCGCGGAGACACGGGAGGCGCGGAGGAATGCCAAGACGTGCTTCCCCGATACCGGCGATGACGGCGCGATCTCGGGATTACCAACATCTCTATTGTGCCGGTGGTGAGG
>DASRCD010000808.1:0-8068 GCA_035653315.1 Candidatus Angelobacter sp. | reverse complement strand
AACCGCTGAGGAACATGGTCCCGGTATCGCCCAGTTCATGTTGCGCGCGGACCGATCCATTGCTGAAAGCGAGCGTTGCCGGTGTATCCACTGCGCCTCTATTTTGAGCTGCGACCACAAAAAAACCATCGTTCCCAAAGTTCTCGCCATTGGCGGAGAGAACCCATTCACCAAGCTGGCGTGAAATTCGGCCTTGCACGTCATGCCCGCTCAGAGAATCGCCTTTGGCTTCAACGGCCACGAGCGTGTCGGTTTTTTGCGCGAGTTCAATAACCCCACCCAGCGCGCTGCTTCCATAAAGTGAGGATCCGCCGCCGCGCAGGACTTCCGCACGATCAATCGCAATGCGCGGTACACGGTCCCATAAGACCCAGCCGCCAAAAGCATCGTTCAAAGGGACGCCATCATCCATCACAAGCATCCTGCTGGCGCCGCTTGCACCCACTCCGCGCGCGGAAGCGCCCTGCGTGGTGGGATTCGCCGTGAGGCTGTTGCTGCGTCGAAACAGCGTGAATCCCGGTACCTGGCGCAAAGCATCATCCAGCGTCAGCGCAGCGGGGCTGTTTATTTCTGAAGTTGTCAGCACCACAACGTTTGCGGCAGTTTGTTCAATGCTGGTGGAGTTGCGTTCTGCCGTGACAACCACGGTATCGGCCACTGCAGGTTTTAGCGCGATGGTGAGTGGCGACTCTGACCCATTCCACTGCACGGTTGCTGGAGAAAAACCTGACGCTGAAACCTGTAATGTCCCTTGATTTGAGGAAGACGAAAACACAAAACTGCCGGAGGCATCAGAGTTTGTGCTGTAGGTCTGGCCGCCAGATGTGAACTCTATGTGCGCTCTGGGGATGACCGCGCCGGTTTCATCCGTGATCTTTCCGCGCAACTCGGCTGCATGGCCAATACAGCACAGCGCCATGCACGAAACAAGAATTGCCGCGGCAAATTTAATGAAGTGTATAAAGGTACGCGGCAATGTCCTTGCTGTCTTCATCCGATACGCCCATCTCCGGCATTGCGGTATGCTGCTCAATTTGATGCGGATTCATGATCCAGTGCCGCAGGTTATCAGGCGTATTGGGTAGCAGGCCGGCAATGTAGATGCGCAAAGCAAAAGCGTTCAGCGGAGGCCCAACTTTTCCGTTGGCTTCTTGAATGCCAGGAATCGTGTGGCAGCCACTGCAACCGTAATACTTTATCTTGTCTGGACCCCGGTGCGGGTCCCCACCTGTGGCGCGAATGGCCGCCTGAATATCGTTTGCGCGTTGGATTTCATTGCGGCTGTATCCAACCAGCAGGACAGCACTCACTACTAAAAAACTTATCAGCAATACCGCAGGCCAAGGCTTATGCATCTTGAACTCCCTTATTTTGCAGGGTATGCAACAGATCATTTGAGCGGGCATAGGTTAAGCGCTTGTCTGATTCGCGCAGCCACGCGGCGAACAGCCATAGTCCCAGCGCGATATAAACAAGCCCTGCGGGTACCCACATAATGAGTCCGCCCAGTTGCTGGTCCTGAAGCGCGGTCAGTCCCCATGCTTCCGTGCGTCCCAGATATGCGGGATACCACAATCTGGAAGAGCAGGTCAGCAGCGCGCCCAGCACGCTGGTATGGACCGCTGTGGTGAATATATAGGCGACAGCCGTCCCGTAGCCCATGCGTCCTCCGCGCCCATAAAATAATGTCCACCAGAACAGCAGCGCCGTTCCCAGAAAAGTCGTGTGCTGCGCTGCGTGAACAAACTCATTATCGAGTGTGGCCTGATACAGCAAGGGCACATGCCACAGCCATAATGTAATGCCGTGAAGAATCCATACTGCAAATGGGGCAGAGCCAATCGCCCAGATCTTTTCCAGAAAAACCCAGTGGATCATCCGCGTGAGTTTTATACGAGCATCAAAAGGCAGCGCCCACAACATGGGAGTACCGGGCCTGCCAAAAACAAGAAGCGGAGCTACCACCAGCATCAGCAGTTCATGCTGCGTCATGTGTACGGAAAACAATTCTGAACCCAGTTTGTGAATGGGTGAAAGAAGAGTCAATGCAAGCGCCGCCATTCCTGCGATAAAAAAAATACGCTGCGACTTTGGAACTTTCACCCGCATGTTCCGCAGGCCCAGCAGATAAATCAACATTGTGACTGCAAGGCCGGCGATTACCCAAGGCTCAAAACTCCATGCGGTCAACCAATGGTCTGGTGCGATATGAGCGTGCCCGTCGTGGGCATGAGCCATTCCGGCCAGCAGAAATACTGAAATAATCGCGGCTTTATGGCTGAATTTCATTGGTCGCACGGGCTCATAGCCCACTTGGGAATTGACATTGCAATCATCACCAGGATGAAAACGCTGCTTGCAGCCATGCCGTAAATTGCCATCCAGCGCGAACGCGCGGCAGTTGAGCCGCCTTCAAGATTGGTTGGTGGAAGACGGCGATAGCACCACAGGGCGGCAGCAAATCCTGAAATCGAAAGCAGGATTGCCACTGCTGTATAAAAATGAAGCAGGCCATGGTGACCCGTGGAGCAGGAATGCTGAACGATTGCATAGCTCAGCATCTCATCCAGAGCAACTCCCACCGGTCCGGCAAAAATGCCCCACCATAACAGCAGGGACACAGTGGGGCTGCGGAATTCCGCTGATGTACGGACCACTTCTTTTTGTTTTACAGCCATCGTGGCGCCCAATAGATCACCACATAAGTGGCAATCGCGCTTCCTATAATGAAGTACCAGTAAATTGCGTTCACGCTCACATCTTCATATCGCCGGCCTTCCAGCGGACCTTTGAACATCAACACGGTCAGGGCCAGCGTGTCGCAAGTGTCAGTAACCAGATGAAAAGTGTGAAAGCTGAGCAGCGTCCAGATCATGGACCCATAGGCATTGCTATCCCACCGGCAGTTCAGTGCGGGAAATTCAAAGGCGCGAATCGCGCAATTCACAATGCCGATCACGCCCATAAGCACAAGGCCAAGCCGCACGTTGCGGAGCCTGGCTTCTTCGGCCTGTTTCTTTACCCACACATTGGGGGCAGCGCTCAGCAGGAGAAGCACAACATTGAGCGTTCCCCACTTTAAAGCTGGAACGTTAAATCCCGGAGGCCAGTCGCTCACTCGCGTGCGGTAAAAGAAATAGCTCGCAATAAAGATTGCGAACATGGTCCCTTCAATGGCCATCATCAGGATCTGTCCCCACCAGATCAGGGAACGATTTCCAAAGACCACCGTGGGCGTGGTGGAGACGTTCAGCACCGGGCGTGAGGTACTGGTTAGTGTTCCCATATTTCCCTCCGCTTGCGGCGCTCACTTGGTTGTTTCTTTGGCCAATACCAGATTAGCAAGGTAATGCCTACCAAAATGATGGTGGGGAAGAAAGCTGAGGGCAGAAAAATGGTGCTGATAAAAAATATGCTGGTGGCGATTGCCGCAATAAATGGAACAGGCGTAGGGCCCGGTAATTCGTCGCGATAATCGGGGTCCGCGTCCATGACTTTGGTGATAAGAATCTGCCGGCTGTCTTCGTCCAACCCACCAACAATCGGCTGATCGGGCGCGGCATCCCACAAAGCGTCACGGCCATTCACGGTGGGAAGCTCGGCAAAGTTATAGACAGGTGGCGGGGAAGTAGTGGCCCATTCCAGGGTCGCGGCATTCCAGGGATTGTCTCCCGCGATTGCTCCTTTTTTTAAATGCCAGAAATAATTCACAATGAAAATCAGCACGGCAGCAGCCATGAATACCGCGCCAAGGCTGGCCAGCATGTTCAGTCCTCCCCAGGCCATGCTCGTGGGATAGGTATAAACCCGGCGTGGCATTCCACGCAGACCGAGAATATGCATGGGGAAAAACGTCATATTGAAGCCAATAAAAAATAGCCAGAAGTGCCATTTACCCGCCGCTTCATTCAACATGCGTCCGGTAATTTTTGGCATCCAGTAGTACAGCGCGCCAAACAGCGGGAAGACAGCGCCGCCTATCAAGACATAGTGAAAGTGGGCCACAATAAAATAAGTGTCATGAATCTGTAAATCCACCGGCACTGAAGCCATCATTACGCCGGTAAGCCCGCCTATGACAAAGACGAAAAAGAAGCCAAGCGCGAACAGCATGGGTGTTTTCAGGACCACTCTGCCTGTCCACATGGTGGCGATCCAGCAGAAAACCTGTGTGCCGCTGGCAATCACAATCATCAGGCTGGCCGCGGTAAAGAAGCTTTCACCCATTTGCGGCAGACCGGTAGCAAACATGTGATGCACCCAGAGGCCAAACCCAACAAAGCCAGTGGCAACCATGGAAAGCACCAGGGCCGTGTAGCCAAAAATCCGCCGCCGGGAAAAAGTTGAAATCAGCGTGGAAACAATCCCCGTGCCAGGAATAAAAATGATGTAAACCTCAGGATGGCCAAAGAACCAGAACAGGTGCTGGTAAAGAATGGGATCGCCGCCTTCTGCCGGATTAAAAAAATGCGTATTCACTGTCCGATCAAGCAGCAACATGGTGCTTGAGAGCATGACGGCGGGCATGGCAAACACCACCATGAAGGACACAATTGTCTGTGCCCAGACAAAAATCGGAATGCGGTTCAATGACATTCCCGGCGCGCGCATTTTAAAGGTAGTGGTAATTACCTCCACGGCCACTGCCAGCGCGGAAAGCTCGGTGAATGTAATCATCTGCGCCCAGATGTCTGAGCGCTTGCCCGGAGTGAAGTCCGGCCCGGAGAGCGGGACATAAGCAAACCAGCCAGCATCTGGCCCGGAATTGATGAAGAGGCCGGCATACAGGAGCAGGCCTCCCACCACATAAACGTAGTAGCTGTAGGAATTCAAGCGCGGGAAACAGATGTTCCTGTTCCCCACCATGAGCGGAACAATGTAAACAGAAAGCGCTTCAAACATCATGGGCACGGCAAACAAAAACATCATGGTGCTGCCATGCACGGTAAAAATCTGGTTATAGAGATCAGGGCCAAGGAAATGGTTTTCCGGACGCGAGAGCTGTATGCGCATCAGGGCGGCCAGCACTCCTCCCGCCAGGAAAAAAATAAATGCGGTTACCATGTAGCGCTTGCCAATAGAGCGATGATTCACATGCGTGAACCAGCCCCAGAATCCGGAAGGGTCTTTCCAGATTCGTTCCAGATTTGCCAGCCGGCTTGTATTGGCGGAGGTCTCAAGAGTAGTCTGTTCCGGAGTCATCAATTCAGGGCTCATTTCAATGTCTCCAGATAGGCAAGCAGCGCATTCAGATCATCGGATGGCAGAGGATTTGGCGGCATTCTGTTGCCCGGTTTGATGGATTGTGGGTCCAGAATCCAGCCGGCAAGGTTGCCGCGGTTATTCGGCAACGTTCCGGAAGCAATGGTTGTACGGCTTGCAATGTGAGTAAGATCAGGACCGAACTTGGCTCCCGATCCATTTCCGCGAATGGTGTGGCACATAACACAGGCATGCGTTAGAAAAACCTGCTCGCCATGCTTAAGCACCGGGTCCACTGGCTCAGGAGGCGTGCTCACCTGCTGCGCCAGCCATGCTCTGAACTTGTCCACCGGCTCTGCCATAACAATAAAAGCCATGTGTGCGTGCTGATGGCCGCAGAATTCCGCACACTGTCCGCGATATGTGCCTTCCTGGTCAGCCTGGAGCCAGAGCGCGTTTTGGTAACCGGGAATCAAGTCCCGCTTGCCATGAAGGTTAGGCGCCCAGAAACTGTGAATCACATCCACTGAAGACGTCTTGATGACCACCGGCTGCCCTACTGGAATATGAATTTCATTAGCCGTGATGACTGTCTGGTCAGCCTGTGTTGCTTCATAACGCACCTCCCACCACCACTGGTGGCCGATGATATCGATGGTCACAGGATTCTTTGATGTAAGCCCGCTGATAGCGTGACCGGTCATTACGCTTGAGGTGAGTATCACAAAAAGCAGCACTACTGTGAGGCCAATGGCGCTCCCCACCACAATAGTCATCCGCCGGTCCGCCGCGGCATTCACTTGCGGAGGAATTTCTGTAACGGAAGAAGCGGTCCTGGAACGCAAAATGGCGGTGCCGAGCCATGCAATCACCACCACATATACCCCAACCACAATGGTGAAGATAAGCCACCAGAGCCTCTCGATG
Source organism: Candidatus Angelobacter sp. (assembly GCA_035653315.1). GTDB lineage: Bacteria > Acidobacteriota > Terriglobia > Terriglobales > Acidobacteriaceae > Angelobacter. The sequence continues at coordinate 1,939 of DASRCD010000808.1, read as the reverse complement.
CGCGCGGCCTGCAAACCTTTCGCATTAAGGGCAACCTGGTTTCCATGGCATGAAACCAGGCACATCAGCGCGCAGCAGAAAGCAATGGTCCAGAATAAAGTCCGTCGGCTCATTTTTGTTTTTGCCCTACTGGAACATTGGTCTGCGGCTCATGCTCTTTTGAAGTGGATGCTTCCGGCTGCTTGCTGAACATGTGGTCTTCACGCCCGGGTGAAACGTCTTTGGGCAATTGACCGCTCATGGAGCGGACGTAGGCAACAATCTGCCAGATCTGTGACTCCGGAATTTTTCCCCGGAAAGACGGCATGCCGTTCGGGCGTCCTTCCACAATCGTTTCGTAGATGTTTTGCGGTTCGCTGCCGTAAATCCATTTGTTGTCCATCAGGGGCGGCCCAATTCCACCACCGCCATGGAAGTGGCAACCCACGCAGTTATACATTTCATAAAGCTGTTTTCCCTGGTTCACGGAAAACGCGCTGTCTTCGTAAGGATTTGCATTCGGCTTGCGGTCAGCGGAGTGGCCCGGAGCAATGTCGCTCATCTGCACGCCTTCGCCAGTCTCATTGGAAGGCGTGGCTTCGCGGAAATTGCGTTGTTCGCGGGCACAGCCTGCCAGCAGGAGAATTGCCATAACAATGAACAGATGTGTCTTCATCGCTGCAACCTCGCCTGCATCGCCGATTGATATTCAGGCACGGAGTAGGCGCGCAGGATTTTTTCAATCTGCGCATGTTGCTTGATCAAGGCCTGCTCAATCTGGTCTTTCAGCGCATGATTAGATTTGCGAACCGCCATCGCCATGGAAAAGCGGAATGGCAAAGCGGGTGGATCAAGCTCGGGCGTAACCGGCTCAAGATCAAGCGGCACGCGCTGGCGCGCAGCGTAATATCCCGCAAGCGGGCCCCATACAATGGCGACATCAATTTTGCCGTTCGCCACCGCCCGGATAATATCTCCGCTCTCTTCTCCCGCAACATCAAAGCCCACAATATTCGGGGTGAGCTGACGGCGTGAGAGCGCCCGGGCCGGAGGAGCATAGTCATCATCCAGCACTTGAACGCCGATTTTCATCGCGTGAAGACGCGGATCATCAAAAGAATTAAGGCGCAGTTTGCGGTTCTTGCGGGTAACAAAGACATAGCTGGAGCTGTAATAGGGCAGTGTTGTCAGGGCCTGCCTGAACTGGCTGGGCACTCCCACCAGAACGTCGCATTTTTCCTTATCCAGTGTTTCCCGCACAAAGCCCCGGCCTGCGCGCTGCCATACGAACTCTGCCTGCCGGCCCAATTGTTTAGCTACAAGAGTCGAGATCTTGTTATCAAAGCCTTGTTCTTTTGTATTTGAGAACGGCAGATTGTCCGGATCGGCGCAGAACTTCAGCGGCGCTTCCGCAAGCAAACCGGAAGAGCTTATCAGCGCGATGGCAAGGAATTTAAGGAAGCGCAAACACATAAAGCTGGCCTCCTTTGCTGGTGTATTTGGGCAAGTCCTGCATGGCTCCAACAAAACCCAGCGCGCCCGTGGGATCGCGAGAATCCAATCCGCCTGAAACGATTGCGCCGGCCCAGCCGCCCACGCCAGACAAAATTGCGATGTATTGCTTGCCGTCAGGGCCTTTATATGTAATTGGCTGGCCGATGATTCCCGAGCCGGTCTTAAACTGCCAGAGCAGTTCGCCTGTTTTTGCATTCACGGCCTTGAAGTAGCCATCCATGGTGCCGAAGAAAACCACGTCGCCCGCGGTAGCCAGCGCGCCACTCCATACAGGGAAGTGGTCGGTCAGCTTCCAGACAGCCTTGGCGTTTACCGGGTCCCATGCAGTAAATTCACCGCCATGGCCTCCCGGGCCGGTGAACATTCTCACGTTAGCGCCAACATATGGCGTGCCGGCAATGTAGCTGGCGGAAGTGTCCTCTACGTCCATGCAAAGATTGTTATG
>DASRCD010000807.1:0-4864 GCA_035653315.1 Candidatus Angelobacter sp. | reverse complement strand
TTCCGGGATGAAGTCGCCGAACGTTGGATCATTAATTTCCATCACAATTTTTGATTCGCGTGTTTCGCATTCATTCGCGGTTCATATCTGCTGCGCTCATCCCCAATCTATGTCGGTTTATCCCCGGCGGAACATCAGTTGAGAGCTTCGCTGGACGCTTCCAAGCGGGCGGGGCGAAATGTGACACGCTACCTTTACGCATCTAACAGCGAAAGGCAGAATTGCATGAGAGTCAGAGCTTTATCATTGATTGTGCTCACTTGCGCGCTGCTGTGTACCAACTCCAGCGCCGCTGATAGGAAAGTAGTAGAAAGTAACGAAAAGGGTGACATAACGCTTACACAGCCGACGAGAGTTGGCAATCTTACTTTGCAGCCGGGTACTTACTCAATTGAAGAACACGGTTCCCACGGCCAGCATTTTCTGCGGTTTCAACAGGTGAAATACTCAACAGACCTGGAAGCGAACTGGTCATATACCGGCTGGGTGAAGAACAGACATCTGACTGAGGCCGGCAAAGTGGATTGCGAGCAGCAACCACTGGAGAAGAAAGCCAAGTCCACTGTGGCCGACATCATCAATGATGGAGAAGCACAACGAATCAGCCAATTGACGGTCAAGGGCAAGAAAGTGTCATGTGTGTTCTAGGCAAGGTGATGGATTAGGAGCAACAGGTCAAAAAATTTCATCATAAATATCTTCTGAATTCTCTATCTTAAAATAAAAAAGGGCCGGCATTTCGCCGGCCCATTGAGTAAAGGTAAGTGATTTAGAAGGTGAAGCGTGCTCCAAACTCACCTGTGAATGCCCGTGGCAGCAAGCTGCTTGAGGGGTTGATAAATCCTACCGGGTTACCAAATGATGCATTCGGCGTGGGAGTTGTGCTGTTGGCATTGATAGTGCTGCCAAAGTCATTGCCGTAATTGGCATGATTGAACAGGTTGAAGGCCTGGAACACGAGTTGGAGGTTGCGCGTTTCACCCAACTTAATATTCTTGGCTAACCGTGCATCCACGTCAAAGTACGGATCACCACGCTGCGAATTGTATGGAGAGATGTGGCAGCTTCCGCCGTAGTAACAAGACGCTTCTGCCAGAGTCAAGCTTGGATTTCCGCTGACAGAATCAACCTTAGGCGTCAACTTCGTAGCGGAAAGCAAATCGCTGGGATTGGCGTTTGTGACGACCAGAGCGCCAGCATCACTGCCACCGCCCAGGTTCAACATATTGTTGGTTGAGATCGGGTTGTAAGGCCGTGCGGAACCAAACTGAAGAATCGGTGACGCTTCCAGTCCCCAAGGCAGATGAGTGATGGCAGCCAATGTCACGTGATGCCGTTCATCGTTGAATGCCGGTCCGAACTCGTTCGGGCTCAGCGGGTTCTGCGGGTCGCGGGGATAATAACGGAATGATCCGCCATCCTCGTTATAACCTACAGCGCGCGCAAGAGTGTAATTTGCGGTGAAGTCCATTTTGTGGAAGCCGCGCTGACGGAAGCTTAGGTTCATGCCGTCATAGCGTGAACGGCCGCCTGAAGTTTCATCACGTACGCTACCCAACACCGGTACGCCTGCTGCGGCAAAAGCAGCGTCCAGCGGACGGAAGAAGCCGCCGGGAGCGCCTGTTCTACTCAGCGTAGTGATGTTGCTCGGTGTTACAGGAATGTTGGGATCAACGTTGATCGTCTTGTTTTCATGCAGGCTGAGAACGTGAACATACTCGGCTTCGAAAACTGACTTATTATTGATTGCCCAGGTATATCCGCCATTGAACTCTTCGGTTACCGGGGTGCGATAGTTCGGGTCCATAAGGCGGCCAATGGAGCCTGGAGTCAGGTCATGAGCAGGCGCCGGAGCTGTAGGCAATGGATTCACGCCCAAAGCCCACTGATTCAATGGAACATTTGCGACTGGTACGTTATCAGTACCGGCAAGAGAGAAGGCGGTCTGGAAGATCGTGTTATTCGCCTGTTGCTCCATGAACAGTGGAATGTTCTGGAAAGTATTGTCAAAGTACATGCCAAAGCCGCCACGCAGCACATGGTTGCCATGACCAGTCAAATCATAGCTAAAGCCAAGGCGGGGGCTGAAGCCCTTGCTATAGTCGTTTGCTTTTTTCGCTACCAGGCTTGCCGCCAGCGGGCTGAAAGCCGATGCTGCCTGCAGTTCCTGGAACGTGCGGCTGTTGCTGATATCAGAGCCGCCGACAAAGTCAAAGTCTTTGTCATAACGCAGCCCGAGATTCAGGTTCAGACGCTGGCTGACTTTCCAATCATCCTGGAAGTAGAGGCCAAGCTGCTTTGCGTCCTTGATGATAAAGGTAGGATCACCATCCGCAATCGTCATGCCCGTGACGAGTCCGGGATTTGAAAAGCCGCCCGGTGTCGCCAGAATCTGACTGGGAAGCTCGCTGTAGTCAATTTCCAGTGTCGGGCTGAATTCAAAGAATCCACCCATGAATGGAGTCCAGATGTAATCAACACCAGTCTTGAAGGTATGTTTGCCGAATGTCTTGGCAATATCATCTTTGAACTGGTACTTGCGCTGAATGGAGTTCTGCGGCACGTTGGTGTTGGTTCCAAACTCGATGCTGTTTGCGCCGAGAGGGAAGGTGAAGAGAGGCGTACGTCCGTTGCTGTCAATCAGGTTGTTCCAGTATTGGAAGCCAAGAGTAAACTGGTTGATCAGGGTTGGGCTCAAGGTAGAGTTCACCGTCAAATTGGCAACTTGCAAGTGGTTAACAGTGAAGTTTCCTTCGGTTAGATCAAAAAATCCGTTGCTCTGGTCATTCAGGCTGTTATTTGCCTGCGTGGAGACAGAGAAGTAAACGGAATGATTGTTATTGATGGTGTAATCAAGCCTGCCATTGATCCGGTTTTCAAAAAACGGGGTGGGGATGGTGGAGGCTGGCTGCGCTCCCAGGTTTGTTACCAGCGACAATTCCTGGAAGGCAATTGGCGATTCAGCAAGCGATGTGTGCTCACGTTGGCGTTCAATAGCGAAGAAGGCAAACAGCTTGTCCTTCTTGATTGGCCCGCCGATGGAGCCGCCGAACCACTGGCGTGAGTAGTCCGGTTTGATGGAACTTGTAGTGCCATCACCATTCGGAACTTTTTGATCGGCATTCAGGGCCTGATTGCGGAAAAAACCGAATGCTGATCCATGGAAATTGTTGGAGCCGGACTTGGTGATCACGTTGATGGCAGCGCCTGCCGAACGGCCATTCACGGCCGAGAAGCGCTGTGTGGAAACTGAAAACTCCTGCACGGCTTCAGCAGGAAGCTGCATTACAGGTCCACCGACGGTATTGTCTTTATTGTCAACGCCGTTTACGGTTACGTTGACGTTACGTCCGCCATGCCCGTTGACTGACAAAATGGAATAACGGTTTTTGGTTGGATCGTAGGAGTCTGCGGCTTTTACGCCAGGCGCCAAGTAAGCCAGGTCGGCGATATCACGGCCAATCAGGGGCAGTTCTGTAATCTGTTCCGGCGTGATGTTTGTGCTCACGTCAGTTTTTGTCTGGTCAACAAGAGGAGCGGCCGCGGTTACTTCAACGGTTTCACTCACCGCACCGGGCTGGAGCGTAAAGTTCTGGGTGGCGGTTCTTCCCACCAGCAACTCCACATTTTTGGCTTCCACGGTTGAAAAACCGGAAGCGGTAACTTTTATTGAATAAATTCCGGCAGGTAACGATTCAAATCTATATTCACCGGCATCATTGGTTTTTACGGTATGCACTGCGCCGGTTTCTTTACTGGTAAGAGTAACTTCGGCTTTGTTGCCAATCACCGCCTGCGTTTTGTCCATGACTGTTCCTTGCAGGTTGGCTGTGGCTGTAACTTGACCGAAGAGGTTGATTGTGCCGAGCAGAACCATACAGCTCAGCATTGCGACGATAAACCATCGTCTGCTTTTCATTTCTCTCTCCTTTGGGAATGGGGTTTTTGGCACTTTCTGGCGAGTGCCTTGTATAACCGAACTAAGCTTTACTTAAAATTTGGATAGCTTTGCTTAACTTTACAAAGAGCAATACTGGTTCCAAAGCTCCTGCTGCATTCCTGGTTTTGCCGTTCCAGTGCATCGCTAATAAAAATTTAAGGATTCATTCCGCTAAATATCGAGAAATGCCGTCATAATCTGTGGTTATTAAGATAAAACAGGAATTTGACTTGCTTTATTTAAAAGAAATGAGCAGATGCCCATATATGAATCGCAGCTTTAATTCGTCCTGATATCCGGCTTTATCTGCTCGTTTTGCAATCAAACGAATGCGGGAATTCTATTTTTTGTATTCTCTGGGAAGAGGGAAATGACTTTTGGAAGAAGTGAGCGTAAACGCCGCAGAAAATAGAGCAGAATCACAGATATAATCCCGTCCCATTTAAGCTACCTGAATCACCTTTGCCGTAATTGAAGCCTTACTCCTAACAAGGTATATTGGGAATGGCGATCACCAAAACATGACTACCAGTGTTTCCAGTCCGGCTCGGCATAATTTTCAAACAGATGACCGCAACCTTCACCCGATAGCTGACAAAGTGTTTGCCCGTGAACGGCTTACGTTTGACGACGCAGTCACGCTGTATCGCTCAGCGGATATTCTTGCCATTGGCTGGCTTGCCAATCATGTGCGGGAACGCATGCACGGGAATGTGACGTATTTCAACGTCAATCGCCATATCAATCCCACCAACGTCTGTGTGGCTGCCTGCCGGCTTTGCGCTTTTGGACGCAAGAAAGACACTCCGGGCGCTTATACCATGGCCCTTGAAGAGGCTTTTCAGACTGCCGCTTCGGGCTACTCAGAGGCAGTCACTGAATTTCATATCGTCGGCGGCTTGCATCCCGATCTTCCATTTCAGT
>DASRCD010000806.1:0-3580 GCA_035653315.1 Candidatus Angelobacter sp. | reverse complement strand
TGGCCTGACCGTGACAGGCGGCGTAAGCAGTTACCAGAGCACGGTTGCATACACTCGGGACGCGGGCAATCGCGTTACACAGGTCAATGACAGTCTGGCGGGAATCATCACCCGAAGCTACGATGGTTTTGATCGCCTGCTTTCAGAAGCTACACCGCAGGGAAGCATTGGCTACACGTATGATCTGGCTGGACGCCGCACAAGCATGACCGTGAACGGCCAGTCCACTGTCTCTTATTCTTATGACAATGCTGACCGCCTCACGCAGCTCAGCCAGGGCAGTTCCAGCGTGAGCTTCAGCTATGACGATGACAATCGGCGCTCTTCACTGGTCTTACCGAACGGTGTGACGGTTTCATACGACTATGATCAGGCGTCTCACGTGACCGGCATCAGCTATCAGCTTGGTTCCACCAATCTTGGCGGGCTTACCTACACATATGACCAGCTTGGCCGGCGCACGCAGGTGAGTGGCAGTTTTGCCCGCACCGCGCTCCCCGCCAACGTGGTTTCAGCTACCTATGATGCTGCAAACCAGCTTACGAACTGGAACGGAACACCTGTGAGCTCTGACGCGAATGGCAACGTGCTCTCTGATGGTACAAATACTTTTACCTGGGATGCGCGCAACCAGCTCAGCAGCGCCAACGGAACCAATCTTTCTTATGATGGCCTTGGGCGCCGTATACAAAATCTGCAGGGTATATCCTTTATTTATGACGGCGTGAACCCGGTGCAGGAGCAGTCTGGCGGGGCGGTTACAGCCAATCTGCTGGCTGTCGGCATCGACGAAATTTTCAGCCGCACCGATGCTTCTGGAACCTTCACACAGCTTAAAGATGCACTGGGCAGCACCGTTGCCCTTGCCGATGTGAGCGGCGATATTTCCGCCGCGTATACATACGATCCTTTTGGAACAACACTGGTTTCCGGCCAGAGCAGTTCCAATGCCTTCCAGTTTACAGGACGCGAAAATGAAGGGAATGGATTGTATGCCTATCGTGCCCGCTATTACAGCCCGGCATTTCAGCGATTCCTGTCCCTGGATCCCATGGGCTACCAAAATGATCCAAATCCTTATTTATACGCCAGAAATAATCCAGTCAATTTTGTGGACCCGTTAGGTTTGGATCCCGGCAGCTATTCTCCTGGCCGCGGCGGTTCTGGCAATGGTGGAAATGGCGGCCCCGGTAATGGTGGAAATGGGGGGCCCGGTAATGGTGGAAGTAATGGGCCTAATGGTCCAGGAAATGGTCCCGGCAACAATAACGGTAACAATGATAATAATAATGACGGAAATAAGAATCCCTGTGCGGCTGTTCATCAAATCGGCGAAGACACCACCAATGCTTTCGCCAACATTGGGTTTGGATTATTACTAGGTAGTCTTGCCGCAACTGGATTTGGCGCGCCGCTCGCTGGAGCTATCCTTCTCAATAGCGCTGCAGTGCTTGGAGGCGGTGGGGCAGCGCTGGGTGGCGCCCTGCAGCTGTGGAGCAGCCATTCGTGCCAGTGATGCAATAGCTGTGATTCGCTAAAACTGCAATGGCACCTATTCATGGAGTAAGGTTCAGACGATCAAATAGAAAAATGAAGGTACACACAGGGCAGCCAACTTGGCTGACCCTGATGTGGATTTAGCCTATTCTGTGGTGCGCTGCTATATCAGCAGCTTCGATCGTCTCTTCGCCACCTAAGCACTGACAATCATATCGGCATCTGGATTTAGAGTAGGATCGGTACCGTCGTCTAGGGCGGTATTGCATTGACTGTCACTGCATCGATTTTACTGGCTTCTGTTCTCCGTTTTCGGTAGCTCCAGCAAGGGTGCACTGCTCAGAAACGGACAAGTTCATTGATTTATTTTGGGATTACCATGGCAGCCTTTGCGGGAAAGAAATAGGAGGATCGAATGGTTGACTGCAAGAAGAAGCTGCAAGAACTGATAGAGGCGGATCAGGCATTGGAATCTCGTCGGCGTGAGTTCATGCAGTCGTGTACGGAAGAAGTTGTGCAGCTCATACAAGAAACCCTGAAAAGCCAGCCCGGACGCGCATCGGCTTTTCGCTTTGCGCTTGCTCTTCCGGCAGAACAGCGGGAGAAGCTTTTTCCTGACTTGTTGCAGTTGACTTGTGAATCGAGTTATGTGCCTACCATTGTCCACGCTCGCGAAGTTATTCTGACATTGCCAAGGCTACAGGTGGTTGATCAAATGGAAGCTTCGGCGGATTCAGCTCTAAAAACAAAGGAGGAGTGGGCATGGAGGCGCTTTCTGGAACTTGCAGCTTTCCTGGATCGGGATCTTACTGTGCGTTTGGCTAAACGCGCTATGCAGCATAGCGACTCCACAATCCGTGATGTCGGGGCTGAGTTTCTTGCCAATCCAAATCCGCCCAGCATCCGCCCGACTTAAGATTGTTACTCAACCAAGTGGCAACCGGCTAAGCGTGGCGGAACTCAGCGGGTGCACCGTGCATATTACTCTATGAGGATCTCTATCGCCTGATCTCGAAGATGATTGTCGAGGTATAGGCCAGAATGGCGCAATCAGCTATAAGTATGATTCGTCGGGAACTGGTGCAGCGCAACTCTACTGCACCGGCTATTCCTGCCATGGGCCTGTTGAATTATGAACACTGATGATCGCACTGCCACTGATCCTTAATGACAACAAGCATTAAGCAGCCACTTGGAAACCTGTTATGCCGTTAAAAAGATCGTTCTGCATGTGGTTTTAATATCTTCTAGGTCTGCGAGATCGACGTGGACGGATCATGTATTGGCGATAGTGGTTCGTCGATGTTAAGGTCGATCAGAAGTTGCCATGTATACGCGGTGCTCCCCATTGCGAATTTGGCCAAGCTCAGGCTCTGGATCAACGCACGGATTCCGCCGGATATTTTTGAGTCGGCCCAGTCTGCTCCGGCTCTTCCAAGCCCAATAGAGCCTGAACCCCTGCGATTCTATCGAGTGGCGTAGCTCCATCCGGATTCCTCAAACCGGAGACCATCATTGCACTCCACAAACACAAGACAGCCAGATCCACAAGACTCGATCAAGCTCTCAGACGGAGCCGGCGACCTCGTGCCGAGCACTCTAATACAGAAGTTAACGACGTAGTGCAAGGATTTCAGTTTCCAAGGCAACGTGGGCACTCAGACACCTCTGGAGAGAGGACAACAAGAGACAAAAGATAACGAGCACGGGGAAGATGAAGATAAAGATGAGCACTGCTAAATTCAACCAATTCAATTAATACAAGTTTTCGATAGGGAGAACTCCTTGCGAAACTCTTGACACCAACCAATACACCTCCTATCCCTCTTTTGAGCAGCTCTCCTTCAAAATTTGAAAAATCTTATTTCATTTACGGAAACACAAATGATTGTCTAAAGCCGTTGAATTCGGCGACATTCTATCTATTCTGCATTTTTAACAAAGTTAGTCTTGTTATGAATCGATATATTCACGAACTCAATTGAGAGAACAAATATTCAAGCTCAAGGGAGGCCCGAGTCGTGAGGTTACGAGCATTCGCATTATCATTCCTTTTTTCCTCTCTCATCATTTGCCGGGTGAT
>DASRCD010000805.1:0-5742 GCA_035653315.1 Candidatus Angelobacter sp. | reverse complement strand
CTCGATCTCCGGATTAACTCACCTAGCGACTTTCAACTGAAGATCGGCGACAAGAACATACCCTTCAATCCTATTCCACTACGGATTTTAAAATTGAGGAACTCATACCTGCGTCATGAAGATGATCTACTTAACATTTCACATAATCTCCGGCTCTCTCCACGCATCGTTTTGAAGCTCATTGACGAGATACACGCCTTTCCACATGCAAAGGTAGGAAATCTTCATTTCAAGAAAAACAAGGCTGGGATACGCACGCTTTACTCCGATGTGGATGGAACAGCGCCAGGATTGCCATTGGGTTTATTGAGCGGCCGGGAAGTAGAGCGTGTGTTCATGGAATTTGCTACAGCCGCCGCGCGTGTTTCAGGCAGATACACGCCGACGATGTTGATTCTGGACGGATGTCCCCTAATTATCTTCGAAGGTTTTTTTGAATTCTATTCGCATCACTTGCTCGATCCAGACAATCAGTTCCAAACACTTATGTGCATTCCCAGCAGGGAACTAAACTTAGACAAGGTTCGGTGGAATGGCTGGGAAGTAATACGAACAATCGGTGTCTCTAGCAATATTGTTGTAAGTCAAGAATTACGCAGAAACTGACAAATTAAGGATCGGAAGCTGCTATCTCTAATAGAGTAACCATGCTTTCAGGTTTCACTCAGCATTATTGGACGGCACCTACGGTTGAGCAACCGCACCAGTACTTCTGCTCAGGGGTGAGCAGAGTTGGGAAGAGTCTTCCTTATTTAGCTTCCAGCTTGTGCTTTATAGGCTGCTGGAAGACTGTTTGTGAAAGCTCCGGCTCGAACTGTTGCCGAATTTCTGTTCCGTGCCTTATCCGTATTCATTTGCAATAAAGTGAGTTTCAAACATGCCAATTCACCAACATCCTTCCGCAGGGGGCCACACCAGCGGGCACTCTGGCCAGTTGTCCGCAGCACACAACCAAACTACATACCTTTAGATTTGCCGTATCCCATTTCAGCCGGATTATCGATCCAATCCAGGACTTTGTGAGACCGGAATTGCGGCGCAGAGCTACAGGTAGCCTTGTAACCATTTCTGAACCTAAAATCCGCTAAAGGTTTACAATTTATAAGCAAGCCGATTCAGCAGAATACAGAGCTCAAACCCTTATGGATTCCTCGGTTCTCCGCCAGCTCAAGAAAATTGCAGGGAAAGATGCCGTATTAGACCGTCCGGAAGAACTCATGCTTTATGAGTATGACGCCGGCGTGGACAAGCACCGCCCCGGCGCGGTGGTGTTTGCGCAGAACACGCAGCAGGTGTCCCAGATCATGAAGCTGGCACACGAGAAGAAGATTCCCGTGGTGCCGCGCGGGGCTGGAACCGGGCTGAGCGGCGGGGCCATTGCCCGGCGCGAAGCGATTGTCCTCTCTCTGGCGCGCATGAATAAGATCCTTGAAATTGACGTACCCAATCAGCGCGCCGTGGTCCAGCCGGGCGTGGTAAACCTGGAACTCAGCAATGCCACAGCGAAATACGGTTATTACTACGCGCCTGATCCTTCAAGCCAGAAAGCCTGCACCATAGGCGGCAATGTGGCGGAAAATTCCGGCGGCCCTCATACGCTGGCGTTGGGCGTAACCGTGAACCACGTCACCGGCCTTGAGATTGTTCTCCCGGACGGAAAAGTAGTGGAGTTCGGCGGCAAAGCGCAGGACGCCACCGGGCTGGACTTGACCGGCTTTTTTGTGGGCTCTGAAGGGACCATGGGCGTGGTAACGCGCATCACGGTAAAGCTCACCAAGCTGCCTGAGCATGTGACCACGCTGCTGGGAATCTACAACACCGTGGAAGACGCAGCCAATACCGTGGTTGCCATCACGCAAAGCGGCGTAACCCCGGCGGCGCTGGAGATGCTGGATGGCTGGATGGTGCGCTGCGTTGAGGCAAACGTTCATGCTGGCTATCCAGAAGACGCAGCCGCCGTACTGTTGATTGAACTTGAAGGCATGCGTGAAGTGGTGGAAGAGCAGGCTAAAGCCGTGAGTGAAGTCTGCTTGCAGCAGAAAGCCCGCGAAGTTCGCCACGCCAAGGATGAGAAACAGCGCCAGCTTTTATGGCTGGGACGCAAAACCGCTTTCGGCGCGGTGGGCCGCGTAACCCCCGCATATTACACGCAGGATGGCGTAATTCCTCGCACCAAGGTTCCGTACACTCTGGCGGAGATTGAGCGCATCAGCAAGCATTATGGGCTGATTATCGGTAACGTGTTTCATGCCGGCGATGGCAACCTCCATCCCCTGATCCTTTTTGATAGCCGCGATCCTGTGCAGACGGAGAACAGCCGGAAGGCCGCGAAAGAGATCATGGCGTGCTGCCTCAAGTTTGGCGGATCGATTACCGGCGAGCATGGCGTGGGCCTGGAAAAAATGGGCCTGATGACAGCCATGTTCACGGAAGATGATCTGGAAGTAATGGTGCGGCTGCGCAATGCGTTCAATCCGGAATCAATTCTCAACCCACAGAAGATGATTCCTGACCTGCACTTCTGCCGCGAGATTACCGGGCCCTTGCCCAAGGCCAAAGTTGAACCGGTTGCTGAAGTGCCGGTTGGAAGAATGCCGGTATGAGCTCCGTGACCAGTGTAGTTTCGGTGGACCGCGAGTTGGCGGCGATCGTGGGGGAAACGCATATCACCCATGAAATGAATGGCCTTGAGTTGAACGGCGTGGTTCCACCCGTGGCGGTCTTTCCCAACTCTCCGCAGGAAGTGGCTGCGGTGCTGCAATTCGCCAACAAGCGCGGCCTGGTGGTGGCGCCCTCCGGCGGATTGACCAAGCAGCAGATTGGCGGTGTGCCTGAGAAGATCGATATTCTCCTGAGCACCACGCGCATGAAAAAGATTGAGCAATATGATCCGGGTGATTTGACCATCAGCGTGGGCGCAGGCATGCCATTTGCAGAAATGCAGCGGCAGCTCGCGGAACATCACCAGTGGGTGCCCTGCGACGCGGCCCATCTTGATCACGCAACTATCGGCGGTCTCGTCGCCACAGGTGCTTCAGGCCCGCTCAAATCCGCCTTTGGCCACATGCGCGACTTTCTGATTGGCGTGCAGTTTGTAACCACTGATGGCAAAGTTGTAAAAGGAGGCGGGCAGGTGGTAAAGAACGTGGCTGGCTATGATCTTATGAAGTTGCTCACCGGCAGCTACGGATCGCTGGCGGTAATCACCAGGGCCAATTTCAAGGTCTTTCCAAAGCCACGGCAGACGCGGACATTCGCCTGCTCTTTTTCATCTCTGGAAGAAGCGCTGAAATTCAGGACGTGGCTGTTTCAGTCGCCGCTCACCCCAATGTGCGTAGAGATACTTTCGCCGCGCGCTCCAGAATACCTTTGCGATCCCGTACCGGTAAATGATCCTGACGATTATTCACCGGAGCAGCCTATCTCATTGCCTGCGGTGGAATGGCAGATTGTATTGCGGGCTGCCGCAAGTGATACCGTATTGGCGCGATATGCCCGCGAGCTTGGCTCAGCCGTCACACGCACACTGGATGGTCCGGCGGAAGAACAGTTCTGGTCATGGATTTCTCATTTTGAGCATAACGTGCTGGAGCGTCATCGCAATGCCATGGTGATGTACACGCATCTGGCTATTCAGTCGGTTGGTCCGGCATTGCAGGCACTGGAACGCGCAGCGCTGGATTACAACATGATTCCCGCCGCCGTAGGGCGTGCGGCAACGGGCAATCTGGTATTGGGATTTATTCCCCTTTCCGTAGATCCGCCCTCCGCCATGCAATATGCCAACTGCGTTTCGGCGTTTCGCGGGATGCTGCCGCCGGGATCATCGGCTGAAGTGGCATACTGCCCCAAAGAGGCCAAGCCGCACTTTGACGTCTGGGGGACCACTCCGACGAACGTGGACATGATGCGCGCGGTGAAAAAGGCCATTGATCCGAAAAATATTTTGAACAGGGGAAGATTCATTGTCTGAAGGCGCCGCATTCCAACCTCACGTTCATACCCCGCACCTGAAGCCGATCAACGGTGGCAAGGACCAGCCGAGTTGGGAGCTGCTTTCCACCTGTGTGCACTGCGGGCTCTGCCTGAATCATTGCCCCACGTATAAGGTCCTGCGCAATGAAATGGATTCTCCGCGCGGACGTATTTATCAGGTGCTACAGGTCAATGAAGGCAAGATGGCGCTGGGCGATACCTTTGTCGAGCACATTGACCGCTGCCTGGGCTGCGTGGCCTGTGAGATTGCCTGTCCTTCCGGGGTAAAGTACGGGCGCATTGTGGAGCGTGCTCGCGCTCAGATTGAGCAAAATTATCAACGTCCCCTGATAGCGGGAGCGTTGCGGAAGTTTTTTTATAAGAAAGTGATTCCAAACTTTAGCACTCTGAGTTTTGTGGCCGGGCTGATGGGCTTTTATCAGCGCTCCGGTCTGCAAACCCTGGTGCGCAAATCTGGCCTGCTGAAGCTGATGGGCATGGAAGATCTGGACCGGCTGGCCCCACAAATTGACAAGGAATTTTTCTTCAGCGAGATTGGCAAGGTCTTTCCCGCCGTGGGAGAAAAGCGCGGCAAAGTGGCGTTTGTGGCCGGATGCATCAATAACGTCGCCTTTTCCCACCTGAACCGCGCGACGGTAAATGTGCTCACGCAGAATGGGATTGAAGTCCACATTCCCGCGGGCCAGGGCTGCTGCGGCGCGCTGCATGCTCACGCCGGATTACGCGATGAAGCGCGCGAGCTGGCGCGGCATAACATCGACATTTTCCTAGGCGACGATTACGACGCCATTGTAACCAATGCCGCCGGGTGCGGATCAAACATGAAGGAGTATGACGATCTTCTGGAGCATGATCCGGTGTACCTGGCGCGGGCCAAAGAATTTAAAGCCAAAATGCGCGATGTAACGGAATATCTGGCAGGCATCGGACTGCGCGCACCCAAGAAAAAAATCGGGCAGAGAGTGGCGTATCAGGATCCATGCCACCTGGCCAACGCGCAGCGCATTCGTAACCAGCCTCGTGAACTGCTCACGGCTATTGGCTGTGAACTGGTGGAGTTGCCGCATCCTGACCAGTGCTGCGGTAGCGCCGGAGTGTATAACGTTTCCCAGAATGAGCTTTCCATGAAGATACTGGAAAAGAAAATGGAAGACGTGACCTCCGTCTCTTCTGACATGCTGGCCACCGGCAATGTGGTCTGCATGATCCAGTTGCGGGCCGGTGTGGACAAGAATGGACTGCAACTGCCGGTAAAGCACGTGATGGAGCTGCTGGATGAAGCATATGGGAGCAGTACGTAGTATTTGGTAATTAGCTCCTGACTCGGCAAATTAGTAAGTGATTCGATATCATAAAAGCTAAACACAAATGTTCACAGCCCAGAGCCAAAGGCTAAAGGCTAAAAGTTAAGAGCTAAAATCATGTCCTCTCAACCTAAACCCGAAGTCAATGTCCAACAGGCTGTGCCCTTTTTTATGGTGACCAGCATGGAAGCCTCGCTGCGCTTTTATGTGGATGGGCTGGGCTTTGTGATGACCAACAAATGGACACCCGATGCTCCTGACAAGGTGCGCTGGTGCTGGCTGGAGATGGGCAATGCAGCATTGATGTTGCAGGAATACGGAAAAAAAGACCATCATCCCAATTCAGGCCGCCCGGAAGGCAAGCTGGGCGTGGGCGTTTCTGTTTGCTTTCAATGCAAGGATGCTCTGGCGCTGTATCGTGAATTCAAGGCACGCGGCGTGG
>DASRCD010000804.1:0-2480 GCA_035653315.1 Candidatus Angelobacter sp. | reverse complement strand
CCCCGCAACCAACCTTATTCTGCAAGTCTTTCATCTCTGACAATGAAAACTGTAAGAAAAAGTTGCCATTTCTTACATTTGTTGTTTTTCTGCGCTCCTGTTGAGCAAGATGTCAGCCAATGCTCTGAAAAGTTGCACTGCACCCGGCAGTTGCCTCCGTCCATAAGCCCCACATTCCCGTTGCGGTGTACCCGTTAGATTCAGGCAATAAATAAATCTGATCGTTAATCTTCTTTGCTGACAGCTTTCATTGAGCTCTTGAATGATCGGATACCATCTCCTAAGCCCTTGCCAAATTCAGGCAGTTTTTTGCTGCCGAAAAATAAAATAAACAAGCCAAGAAGAAGCAACAGGTGTGAAGGAATAAGCAGGTCTCTTAAAAACATAAAGCTCCTTATGCTGAATATGATCAGCTGAGTGGTGAGTTGAAGCTCTCACTGATGTAGCTGTTCGCAATTTAAAGCTCCACTGACCAGTTAATGGGTGAGTGAAAGCTCTTGCTTAATAGTTGTTGAAATACAAGGCTGGCGAGTTTGTCGCCAGCCTCGTGCTGGAAAATGGCCGGTTAGCCATCCGCAAGATTACGGCACAAGTGGCGCAACCCAGGCGCGTCCACGGCCGCCGCGATTTCCGGCGGTTGGGTCTTCCGTGATGTACAACGAGCCAGTTGTCGTATCCACGTACAGACCAAACGCGAAGGAGAACCCGGCTGTGCCGCCAGGGGTTAAGTTCGAGTCAAATGGACGCGTGCAAGTGAGTGCGCACCACACGGTTGCGTTGGGGCTTCCCGCCGCCGGCACCGCGCCACCCTGCAGATAAAGTGCTGTGGTGTTTGATGCGAGACTATAACGCCAGATGGTGGCATTAGCTCCGCCCGGTGAATCAGCGGCATACACAAAGCCATTGACTGGGTCCGTTGCTACACCGGCAATGAAAACGCCGGAGGGCATTGGCAGTGGTGTGGTGGCGCATGGCGCTGCATTTGGAGGACAAGTGGTTATATCAAACCATGAGGCCGCCCGGTTTTCGGAAATGTACGCTCTGTTTCCGATAAAGCCGATGGTGCCATTCGCGCCACGTCCATCGCCAGTCACCGCAACGATTCCCACAGTTTGTGTGCGTGGATCACCGTTCGGGTTGGTGATCTGCCGAATGTTAGGTTCGGTGAGATCAGTTACGTAGAGGTTTCCATCGGGCCCAAGCGCCATGCCATTTGGCTTAAGAGTGGTCACATTCGCCAAAGGAATCATGGCCTCAGGAGCGCCCACCAGAGTTTCCGTTGTTGGATTGTAGGTCAAGCGCCAGACTGCGGTGCTCTTGGTCGCGTTATCTGGAACGTAAACGTAGTGAGTCCCATCGGGATTGGCACGCGGATCGTAAACCGCCTGTCCCGGAGAACCGATGCTGCCGTCATCGCAGACTGCGTAGTTGATGGCGTGCAACGTGGTGCCTGGGACAAGGTCCTCCCGGCAGAAACCATTTACATGATCTGAAGTCCAGAAATGTCCTGGTCCGCCGCCAAGCGAGCCAGGAAGAAAGACCATTCCGCCTTTAGGAGCAGTAATGCCCCACGCATATAAACTCGCCGTAGGCGCGCCGTAAGTGAAACGATCTCCACTTACAATCGCGCTTGTTCCCGCAGCCGTGGTTACCTGCACGTCAACAGTTCCGTTGCCCGCCGGACTAAACACTGTGCAACTGGAACCATCCGCTGCGCAGGTAATTCCCGTCCCAGCGTTGGGGCCAAAGTTGATTGCTGTGGCTGCGGCCAGGTTCGTGCCGGTGATGGTAACGGATGTTGCCCCGCCTACCAGGCCGGTGGTGGGAGAAATGCTCGTTATTGCAGGGCCGCCGCCAACTGGGGGTGGAGCGTTATAAGTAAAAAGATCAGCAGGCGATGTGGCGCTCTGTTCTCCATTGACAACCACGCGCACATCAACTACGCCAGACCCAGCTGGAGTTGTGGCAGTACAGGTAGTAACGGAAGCACATGAGGGTGTGATGGCTTGATTTGCGCCAACATAGATCTGCGTTGCGCCTGGAGCAATATTGAATCCACTTCCTGTAATCGTAAGCGCTGTTCCTCCGGCAGTGGGGCCGCTGTTTGGAGCAATGCTGGTGACGGTTGGCGGAGTTGGGGCCGCAGCAACGCGCCAGATATGCCCCTGATTGGTAGGGACCGCTGCAATCGTCAGCGAAGCTGAGAAATCATCTCCTACCATCAGATCGCCATTCGGCAAAAATCCCAAACCAAACGGATTTACATATTGATTGCGGGTCTGATTATCGAAGTTGGAGGTATAGGCCGGCACATTCACGGAGTAAGTTGAGAGTGTTCCGGTGGTGGGGTTCCAGCGCAAAATGCTGCCCGGAGTTGTCAAAGGTGAATCTCCGACAAACAAATTGGTGCCGTCTGTTGCCAGGCCGCCAGGGAAAAAACTGATTTCCGGATTGAGTGTTGTTGCCTTGCAAGGCGAAGT
>DASRCD010000803.1:0-2429 GCA_035653315.1 Candidatus Angelobacter sp. | reverse complement strand
GTGCCGGCCGTTTCGACCGCTCGGCCCGATGGCGATGCAGTGAGCGTTACCGTTTTGACGTTGAGCGGAAATCGGTTCGCAGAAGTTCCTATGCGCTCTCTTCGGGTTAGTCCAATTAACCAAGTGCTGACCGTTGGCGCGGAACTAATGGGTAACTTGATCAAGCGAACTGAAGCCACGAATCGACTCATTCAGCGGCAGCCGGGGCCGAGGTAGCTATTTTTTTCGGCAAAGAGACGTGACTATGACTTTTCGCTTAAGAGGCTTTCTCGCAGTGCCTTCGTTGGCATTGCATCTACTCGGCTATTTCAGTTACCACCGATCTCAACGTGGGCAGAGGGTTTGCTGGGCCAAATGGCTCGGTCTATGAGTTGCAACTAGCACCTGGACGTGCAATTTTGAATACGCAGAATCCGCTGCCGGAAAGTGAATACCTGGTCTCGCACTATATCTCGCCGAGTAAAATAACGGGCACAGTTCCATAAGGTTGTGTAAAATGTCGAAATTTCCAACGCGCATTCCAACAAAGAGTCTGATGTTAGTCATGGATTCTGGGGCTGTTTAGCGTAAGCGACGGTTACGTATGGCCGGAGCCGGTTTGGAGCCTGTCCAGAGCGAAAAGCTCGCTTCCGGGCATACCTTTTCTAGCATGTCAGGACGGTCAATGCTCCCTTTTATCCGTAACGGAGCGTTGCAAATACGAATTAATTCAGAGTCGTCCTATAAGGCAATTGTGCAAGGCGTTGTTCTCTTGACCGCAGTGTGTACGTCTCGCGAACTGGCGTGCCGAAGTTATGTTGCTTTTTTAGATAACCAAGTAATTACCTGTTCTGTTGAAACGCCGAGGATTTTGGCAGCATCCTCGGGAATGGCTTTATCGCCCGCATTCTCGGCGATCAATTTTAGCGCGAATTGTGCGAGCGCATCGGACGGGTTTAGGGTATTCACAGATTTCGAGCGAGCGCGGCCCTTCTTTTTTGCTTTGGTAACAGTTTGCGAAGTTATCGCCACATCCGGAAAAATTTCCTCTTGTTGAACCGAGTGTATCGTAGTTGTCGGTGGAAAATCAAATTTTTGTGCAGATACGTCTTTTTTTCCACCTAGGAACGCGGCTAATGAGGAGATTTTTTCTGTAGCCGGGAATGGGTATCCGCCCATTGAAAGCAGCGCAATATTTCCAGCAGGCAGATGGCCTTCACTGCGTATATAGACAGGGACGTGTTTTAAACGTTTCATTTGCTCCGTAGCGCCGGCCCAAGTGCCGCCTTTATCTCTTTCTGAACTAACTACTAGTGCATGATCGGAAAGTGCGTAAGTATATTTATCGCGACCTTTAGCGTGTCCAGCTAAGAATGGCGCCTCCGGAGCAAACATTGATATCAATACGAGCTTCTCCTCGCGAATGTATGCTCGATATTGTGCGGAGATTGCAGCTCGGTCCAACCGTTCAGCAATGACTCCGATGGCCCTGCCTCCATTTTCTAGACAGCCACTCATCGCGGCCCAATCAACTCCACGCGCACAACCCGAAAGAATAGTAATCCCTTCACACGCACACCGAGATCCGATGTCAGAAGCGAAGCACAATCCTTCGTCATCGGCATTGCGCGATCCAAATACCCCGAAACCGCCGTGATCCAGAAACACTGGTGTACCTACTCCAAACAAAACCGGTGGCGCGTCCAATCTAAACCTCTCTTTAAGGCGGGAAGGATAGTCTGGATCAGCACGACTAATTACCCAGATGCCTCTGCTCCGCCAAGTTTCCATTGCCAAGGATAGACTCAATCCCCTGGCGAGCAGGCTAACGACGCGGCTCGCAGGCAATTCACTTGGCAATTTATTTAAGATTGGTTCTGCAGTCTCTGCATGGAGAATGGCTGCGGGGCGAACTCCGAGTTCTTGGAGAAATCTAACAAGTTGACCATATTCCCACGTAGACAGTGGTTTGGCGTCACCGTGCAGATGCCCTTCGCCAAATTCATGGCAAAGCAACAAAGTTGCCTTGCAGTCATCGGATACTTGCCGCGCATCTGCCTTGAGAGTGAGCATGATAACTAGCTTCTAGCAAGGGCAACTGGATATACGGGACCAGAGCCGCTTTTGCGTAGGAGGATCGCACAGATAGCGAATGTCCAACCTGAATTGCAGATATCGTCCACCAAAATGACTGGTTTGTTTTCTAACTCCTTGGGTAACTCTACCGTGAATGCGCCATCTAAGTTTTGCACCTGCTGCTGTGAGTTGAGCATTTCTTTTTGTGGCTTGGTCTGTTTAACCTTTGAAATTACTGAAAAGAAGGGGAATTTCAAATTGGCGGAAACGCGCTGTGCCAGCTCGGGAACAAGCCGTGGATTTCCTAATGATGGAATGCAAGTAACATAACATCCTTTGATGAGAAATTTTTTCCTAATCATTTCTGCGACAGC
>DASRCD010000802.1:0-3567 GCA_035653315.1 Candidatus Angelobacter sp. | reverse complement strand
CTTTGACCACGGTCCATCGCTCGGCAGCGTATCCGTTTGTTCTTTCGGCAAGCGCAGGCCGCGTTCTAGTTGCGTGGACAGAAATGTCCGGCGACTCTCATCAGGTTGAGCTGTGCCGGGGCAGAGCATTGGCAAATCAGGACTGATGGTTAATGCAAAGGAAATTATTAATGAAACGTATAGCGCTTATTCTCGCCAGTATTTTTTTTATTCTTCCAGTGCAGTTGTTTGCCTCCGTGGTCGGAACGGTCAAGGCCATTGTGCATGATCCGCAGCACCGGCCCGTGCAGGGCGCTCAGGTAGAAGTGCAGAGCCGCACTTCGTCATTCAAGGTTTCCGGCATCACGAATGAAGACGGAATCGCCACCATTCTCAGCGTGCCGGTAGGCGAATACAACGTTCAGGTAACCTCCACCGGCTTTGCCTCTGTTGAGCAGGCAACAACAGTAAGCTCGGATAATGTCCTGGAATTGCATTTTGCGCTGCCATTGGCGCAGCGCCAGGAAACGGTGGAAGTTTCCGGAGCACCGGAACTGGTGAATCCAACCTCTTCAACCACGGAAACATTGGTGAGCCGGAGTGAGATTGCCCAGACGCCCGGGGCAGACCGCACCAACTCCATGTCCATGATCACCGACTATGTTCCCGGAGCAGCTATGGTGCATGATCAACTGCACGTGCGCGGCGGACATCAGGTGACCTGGGCCATTGATGGCATACCGGTTCCGAATACAAACATTGCTACCAATGTGGGGCCGCAATTTGATCCTAAAGATATTGATTACATGGAAGTCCAGCGCGGCAGTTTTTCCGCTGAATCCGGCGACCGCACTTACGGAGTCTTTAACGTGGTCACGCGCTCTGGTTTTGAGCGTTCACGGCAGGGCGAACTTGTAACCAGCTATGGAAGCGAGAACGCCACAGACAATCAATTGAGCTTTGGCGATCATAATGACCGCTCCGCTTATTACTTCAGCATCAATGGCAATCGTACAGACCATGGTCTGGAAACCCCAACCACTCAAAACCTGCATGACCAGGCCGCTGGCGGTGGGACGTTCACTTCATTAATCTTCAATGCCACGCCTAAAGACCAGCTTCGTTTTGTCGGTTCCGCGCGCGCAGATTTCTTCCAGGTGCCCAATGATCCCGGGCAGCAAGCGGCGGGCATTCGTGATCGGGAACGCGAACAGGATATTTTCGGCAATCTTTCCTGGATACATACTTTCGGTCCCGGCGTCATCTTTACTCTGGCGCCTTCATACCATTTCAATCGCGCAGCATTTGAGGGAATCGGTGACGCGGACGAACGATTGGTAACGCAGGACAATCGTGCTTCCTCTTATGTTGGTGGACAGGCTCAGGTCAGTGTTGTGCAAGGACGTCATAATGCAAGCGTTGGATTTTATGGTTTTGCCCAGCATGACAATACGCTGTTTGGTCTCACAGGGACCAATGACAATGGCGATACAGTGAATGCGCAGCCGCCTCGGCAGAAAGTAAATGGCGATCTTGGAGCGGTTTGGGTGCAGGACCAGTACAAAGCAGCTTCATGGCTCTCACTGAATGCAGGCATACGCATTACGCGCTTCTCAGGGCTTGTAACAGAGACCGCGGGCAGCCCGAGGCTTGGAGTTGCTATTCAGATTCCTCACTTGCACTGGGTGCTGCGCGGAGCGTATAGCCGCTACTATCAAGCGCCTCCCCTGGATACCATCTCCAGCGATGTTCTGAACGCAGCTTCTCCTGATCAGGGCTTCCTGCCGTTGCGCGGTGAGCGCGACGAACAACACGAGATTGGTCTAACCATCCCGCTTCGCGGATGGGTCATTGACCTTGATAATTTTCGTACCGGCGCGCATAACTTTTTTGATCATGATGCACTCGGCAACTCCAGCCTCTTCATTCCGCTCACCATCCAGAGTGTGCGTGTAGTGGGTTATGAAGCTACAGCAAAGTCTCCAAAGGTTTTCAAGCATTTGGATTTTCATTTGACCTATTCGCATCAGTCGGTTGAAGGTTCAGGCGCGGTTACGGGCGGGCTGACGGATTTCTCGCCCCCTGCGGACGGCTTTTTCTTCCTCGATCATGACCAACGGCATACAGTGAGCACTGGATTCACCGCTACCATCACCAACAAAACCTGGTTTTCCGGCAATGTGGCCGGCGGTTCTGGCTTTCTGGATGGCGATGGACCAGGGCACCTGCCAAGCTATGCAACCGCCGATGTGGCATTAGGGCATTCCTTTGGCGAGAACTGGTCAGCCAAATTGACAGCAACCAACATCACCGACAAACGTTACTTCATTGATCTCACCAATAGCTTTGGCGGTTCACATGTAAGCGACCCGCGTATGGTGAGCGTGCAGGTACGTTATCGCTTTCACTACTAACAGTACAAGCTCAGTAGCTGCGAATCCGGGGCGATCCCTGATTGTGATCTATGATCGCCTCTTTTTTATCACAGGCGTTTCCTGGCTACCGTGCTGCTGAGTTTGAAGGCTTTGTGGCAGTAATGGCTTTGCGAACGTTTGCTTCTGGCGCTTTATCGTTGTATTCCACTGTGCGGTCTTTTAAGCTCACGCCCAGCTTTTGCCATAGTCCATCCAGATCCACTTTCACAGGTTTGTGGGCCATTTCTTTGTAGAGATCGCGCAGCACCGTGGTTCCGGTGGCTTTGTCGGCAATCGTCAAAGTTTTTTCCAGGTCCCAATCTTCATTGATGGATCCGCCAGCTTTCACAATTCCATACAAAGCATCTTCAAGCCCTTTGCGGTTTTTCGTCTGCTCATGGATGCGCACGTCGGCCACCAGGCAAAAGATGGCGCCGCCCCAATAAGTCCGGCCCCAGGTGTGAGTGTAGTCGAGACCTTGATCGCCTTCCTGTGGTTCGCCTTTGGGCATATCTCGAACAAAGGTCCGCCACATTTCATCCAGGTCCATGCGTCCAGTGCGCACTCTGGCCACCGGCTCAACATAGGTGGAAATTCCTTCTTCAATCCAATGATGCTCGTCAGCTTGATTCGGAAAAGCCAGATGAATCATCTCATGCACCAGAACCCAATCATCTTTGGTTTCGGCAAATTCGGTTTCTTTTCCCACGCTGATGAAGATGAGCCCCCCATTTCTTGGATAGGTAACGCCATGCCCAATCCCTTCACGATTGCCGGTGCGAATGCGCAAGGTGAGATGCGGAACAGGAAACCGCCCAAAGTAGTAGCTGGAGACGGTTGCCGCGGAAGCCTGCACCCAACTCAACAACTCCTGTCTTGACATCTTCATCTGCTCGTCCGGCAGGGTTATATCAATGGTTGCACCGCCGGCCTTTATAGTCGCGTTGTTGGAATTATTTTTCTGGGCGATGCTTTGATTTAGAAGAAACAGTGATAAGAATGCCGGTATCCAAAGTTTGCCGAGGCTGCCAGGGCTCATGCAGACAAGGGTACCATCCACCTACACAGGCTGTCTTTTTTATGCCGCGGCAGATGCGTGAGATTGCTTTTTGCGAAACGAGAGAATCAGGGTATCCAGCGATATTTTTCCCGGACCAAAGATCAGGATGATGAG
>DASRCD010000801.1:0-5416 GCA_035653315.1 Candidatus Angelobacter sp. | reverse complement strand
CCTTATTTGCGATCTGGGTAAGAACTGCTAAATTGCTGGCCCCTTTGACCTTCTCTTGCAGCTTCTGCTCTTTCTCCCGTCGAATTTCAGCAGGAGATTTTTTGGCCGGGGCGTTAATTCTCCGGTACTCGCTCATGCCGGCGTATCCCTTGCCATGATGGACTTTGCACTTTTTATCGGCGCACACAATTTTTTTGTGTCCGACCTCCTGGCCAACAACAACTATCCCCGCTATGGCGCTTTTACAACTTCCTTTCTTAACCTCCGTCCAGTCGCCGGCAGGAATAAAATCATTATTTTTCGTGGGCCTGACTCCCCACTGTTGGCTTATCCGGACGAACTGTTCTCCGGCTTTTTTGGTAGCAGCCTCGATATGCGCCAGGTGGGCTGCCTGCTTCGACTCGTAGCAGGGGCGATCTGTGCAAGTGGGGTGTTTCGACTCAGGGTCGAGCAGGGAATTAACGGCCGTATTTTTTTCGCATGATGTACATGCGCCGACTTTGGGAACAAGTTTGTCGTCATCTTTACGGAACGGAGCTGCATCCAGGGAGAGATGGAAGCGCTGTTGAATCGCGCTTTTCAATTCTCTGATGGAGCGCGTTGCACCATTCCAATCAAATAACATTGTGTTAGCCGCGTTGCCGGCGCCGACTCCCAGGGCTTCTTTTTGGGCTTCAGGGGAAAGTGGCGACAAAAGATCAATGTGGCTGATTGAAATGCGCCCTTCGCGGTAAAGTTGGATTAGCCCGCGGATGACATCCGTGCGCTTTATGGATTGCTGGACATATCGCGCGCTTTTGCCAATCTTGCCGACTTCTTCAGAAATTTGTTTGGCAGTCAGCCCTTCTTTTGCCAGCTCTTTGAATCCCATTCCTTCGTCAATCGCGTCGATGTCGTCTCGCTGCAGGTTTTCAACTATCTGGAATTTTTTTGCTTCCTTATCCGAGAGCTTACGTACAACAGCAGGGACCATTCCCCTGTCGGCCTTAACAGATGCTTCCCAACGGCGTTCTCCGGCAACAAGTTCATAAATGTTTTCGCCGATGTTAAATTTTGGTTTTGTCTTTGTGTGCTTCTCCCATCTGGCCATCATTTCGGCCGTTGCAGGCATAGGTCGTAACAGCAATGATTGGAAGACACCGGAAACTCTTACGCTTTCCAACAGGTCAGCATCTTCCTGAGCATTGCGCAGCTTTCGCGGGTTAGTTGTGGACGGAACTATCAGGTGAGGCTCAATCCATTTCAGCTCACCTTGTGTTGTGGCATCTTGCGCCGCGCTCATCACCGCGGGATGCGGCGACCTGGGCGGTGCAGGGTTAATTGGCGTTGTACTCACTTTGTGTTTACCTCCGTAGAAATTGTTGTCCGTTTTCCACTCGATGTTGCAAGCGTCGCACGAAGAAAGGTCCTGAAGGTATTTGCCATTTCTGGCAAACCCTCATTTTCAGCAACGGTTATCGCTTTCTGCAGCGCAACGACTATGCCGCCTGTGAATGCAGCTTCTACAATGTGCTGCAGTGTTGTTCTCTTAACCCTTCCCTGAACGGGCATATTGTTCAGTAACTTATCTACTGCGCGTTGACGCTCATCATTAAAATTCACGCTGCCTGCTTTCCGATCGTTTCAATTTGGAGAGAAATTGCATGACACGGGCAATCACATTGCTCTGTGCAACATGCGGCCACTGGATAGCGAATTGAAAACTCCTTAACGTGTTCCTGCAGGCACGTCCTGCATAATGTCGAAGTAAAGGATTCCCACTCTTTATGGCGCTTTGCGTGCCCAATGTTCGCGCACGATTTGGGCTGCGGCATAACTGGCATTTTCAGCGCTCCTCCTCATCTATCAATCCTTCCCATACTTCCGGATCTTTCAGGGCCTTCTTAAACTTCCGCTCGAACCAAAACATTTGCCAGCGATCAATGATGGTTTTTTGCAGCCTTGCCACTACATAGCCCAATAGGAAACCGGCAATCATGCGAAACAGGACATGTTTATGTTGTGGAGTCATAGGAACAAAGCCTCCGTGTTGGCAGCTATGCCGTCGTCCTTCGCGATGGCAAGTCCTGCAGCAGTCAAGCTCGAAAGGTAGGTTGTGAATGTGCCGCCTAACTGCACTTCTGATTCGTCGGCAATTTCCTGGCGTGACACAGCTTCACCGCCGCGGCTAATGAGCACATTAAGCATCCTTTTCGCACCAGCTCGTAAACGGGGAGCCCAGATTTTTAAAACGTCTTCGGTTGTGGATGGAGCTTCGGGCAGGTCGCCACGTGTGGCTAGATAATCCAATCCGGCTTGTGTAGCCTGCAGCTCAAGGTCTCTTCCGTTCTTGCGGATATTGATGTAACCAGCCGTGTTTAAGCTTGCTTGGTATGTCGTGAATGTTCCGCCTAGCTTTACGGCCGCAAGGCTGGATGCTTTAGGTTTGGAAACCCAATCCGGATAAAACTGCGCGGTTGCTGTCAGTATCCGGAGTGCTCCGGAGCGTAAAGTTGTATCGCCATCATTTGATATTCGATCCCGATTGATTGGAATCACCGGCGCCGCTGGCGTTCCCGGCGCCGGATTTTTAGCCTTTTCTACGGATGGACGTGCTTTAGCCAGGACCTCCTTTCTTATGTTAGTCAGAGAAACTTGCGCAAACCCTCCGAGCTTTTCTCCGGCTGTCTTGATTGCATTGTTAAAGCCAGCCGTAAACCTCTCTAATTCTTCACTGCTCCGAAGCAATCCTTTAAATACAGGCTGCAGGGCTGCGTCTCGCTGTTTGATCTGCGCCAGAATCGGAGCGATTACCTGGTTCACTGCTTCATCCACGCGACGGCGGATATCTTCTGCTTTGAAGGCAGGTGGGACGGAAACCTGAGCTTTTCCTTTTCGCTCAAGTTCCTTTTTCAATTTCTCAATCTCTCGATCGCGATTGCGAAGATTTGTTTCCAGCTCTTTGCGGCTCTGCTGCTCTGCGGCCCAATCTTTTTTTCTTTCCTCCAGCAAAGTTTTAAACTGGCGGGCGATAACTCCGATATCTTTAACTGGCCGCGGCTGAATATCTCCGGACCGGGCCGTTCTGCCGGCGTGCCACGTCACGCGGGGCCTTATCGTAATCCGCTCTGCCTGATTGGGAAGCCACTCCGGAGCGACCAGCCAAGCCTCACCAGGGGCCAGGCGGGGAAGATCGGTTGTAATCTGCGCTGAAAGCTCGGGGGCGTTATTCTCACACCACAAGCGGATCGCCTTGATGTCCGTTGTGCCGCTCATGCCTAGCACAACAAGGTTGTCAATCATATTCAGGCAATCTTTTGCGATTGCGGCGGGACGCTGGTCAATGAGGGTAAACCCGATGCCCTGGCCGCCACCTTCCTTAATCAGGGCCTCAACAGCAATGAAAACCCGCTTCTGCTCCTCAAAGCGGAGAGTTTGAGGGATGAAATTATGTGCCTCTTCCAGCACTACATGGCGCGGAGTTTTGTTGATCAAGAAAAGTTCATCCGCGAAATCAGAGACAAACTTTTTGCGGTCCCCCCATCCCACGCGCTTGAGGTCCACCACTGCCGAAATATCGTGCTCCACAACAACCTGCGCGAAGATCTTCCCGCCCTGGGGGTCGAAAGGAATATCTGCATGATCGCCGCCGAGCACCAAAATGTTTAAACCTGAAACTCCGTCCGGATTGCGTCCGTCCGGGGCCATTCGATAGCGGAGGCCGACGTGAGCCGCCGCCGGGTCTAAAACAACAAATGGATATCGGCGTTGAGCAAATATTTCCAGCTCAACGCCAGCTCCGTAACTTTTCCCGCGTCTACGCCGGGCTAACCATGCGAACCCTTGCGTAATACAGTCTTCGGCCAGGACAATTTTTTTACCGTCCGCATTTATGCCGAGATACTGAGGGATTTTTAAGCGTGTTTGCAAAGTTAAAGCTCGCCCCTTTCCTTGAGGAGATTGAGCACATTCAACAGGGCTATGTTGGTGTCTCCACATCCCACATTGGAGGTTTCCAGCCTTCCTTCTTTGCCGTACCAGACAAACCACTCATAACCGGCATTGTCGCCATCTCCAAAAACTCCGTAGAAATCCTGCATTCCGAAAGCAATGCAATAGAAGAGATGGCGCGTGGAACTGTAGTTAAGCTTGCTATCGTTTTTCGCGAGTGTCGCCAGCAATTCAACAGGCGGCGGGGTCGTTTTTGCCAACCTCATTTCGATTTTGTTAGCTAACCGGGCAGCCTCCGGCAAAGGACCTGCAAAGCGATGAGTGGTTAACACTTTTTCAGACATTTACGCTCCTTTCATTGCTCCGCAGACGTCTGCGCTTGTATTTGCAAAAGCGCACCCTCAACAGCTTCGTGGGCACGTCGCCCGATGTTGCTGAGGTCCGCTTCTGGCGATTTAGAGAGGTAAAGGTATACATCCACGTATGCCATCGTGACGGCCGTAGAGGTATCAAGCTGCTTCATCCACTGGAAGGGAACAGTCGCCGGCATTGTCATACGCGGCTCCTGCTGCTTTTGCGCAGCCAAAAACGCAAGCTGAAGCCGCGCTTTTTCGTGTTAAGCTGTGCGAGTGAGGCGTCCTGTCCTCTTTTGTTGTTTTGCCGGTGGCGCGCGCTAACGTGCTGCCGGCTTAATATCTTTTTGCGGAAGTGTCTCTCTTCCATTCGGTTTTTTCTCCTCCTCAATGGGGTTCGGTTCTGGTTCACGTTCAATAAAGCGGAAGACTTCTCCGGTATCCGGAACAAAGACGTCAATGGGGAATCTGACGTGTCCATTCAGGTCAGCAACGGCAGACAATGCGCAGTCGCGTGGGCTCACGCCCAAGACAAAAAGAATCGCTCCGGCATCGACAATACAGTTCATCGGTGGGCTTTCCCTCTGAAGGCAAGGCCATTCAAAATTTTCCAGGCCCATCCCACATTCATGCGGAGTGTTTTTGCAGCCTGATCAACAACACCGTGTTTGTCCTGGATGGCGGTAATAACCAGTTTCGTTTGCATCGCCTCCGTGGCTTCGCGATAACTCACGTTGTTATCAAGCACTGCGCGGGCCAACACAGCGAGAGCCTCCTGAACGGGCTTCGGCACTTTCAACTCAGGAATTTTCACTTCGTGATGTTTACGCGCCCTGGGCCGATGGATGATCTGGGTTGTTTCCAACCTCAGTTCTTGCGTTTGCTGGGCCGTTAAGTTAATCAAATCGAACCTCCTTCGTATGGGCGGCCTTCGCTACCTTTTATTTGCATCCACTCTGTTTCTGACAGTTGGGTGCGCAGCACAATGTCCTCTTTTGCGGCTGCGCATTTTTTGTTGACTTGTGCGTGGTGTAACAGGACCTGCGCGGCAAGGTGAAGGGAATTGGCTTCCCCGATAACTACAGCTTCGCCGGCGACATTGCAGCGGCGGCATAAATATTCTTGTTTTTGAA
>DASRCD010000800.1:0-2121 GCA_035653315.1 Candidatus Angelobacter sp. | reverse complement strand
AGGATTTCATGGGAAAAGACGGATGGCACCGGCGTATCCACGGCAATGCATTTGATTTCACCGGAGCGGATTTTGCGCAGGATGTCTTTCAGGCCTTCCAAGTCCAGAGCTTCCTGAAAAATATCTTTCATTACCTCGCGCACCAGAGGGTGATCCGGCACGCGAATGGGCCCATCAGCATTTTCCTGGCACTGCGCCGCATCGGGAAAAACGGAAGATAAAAGATCGGCAGATCGCGTGCGCTGCACCTGAAGAGGAATCTTCTTGCCATTCCAGTAGCGCAACAATGCCAGCGCGCGATTGGCGTCCCAGCGCCAGCGTGTTTCCAGCAAAGGCGAAAGCAACGCCGCTTGCTGTAACACTTCTTTCACGGTGTTTTCATGCAGGAAGTGAAAAACATCACCCAGGGGGAAGCTGTGCTGCTCCGCCAGCGCGATATTCACACCGTTGTCCGTGGCTGCTGCCTGCAATTCAAAGTTAAATGAAACGCAAAAGCGCTTGCGCAGAGAAAGGCCCCAGGCTTTGTTGATGCGCGCACCGAACGGAGCATGCACAATTAATTGCATGCCGCCGCCTTCATCAAAAAAGCGTTCGGCAATCACGGTATTGGTGGTTGGCACTGCGCCCAGCACAGTGCGTCCGGTCACAATATATTCAATGGCCTGTTCTGCGCCGGAATCATCGAGTCCACATTCCTGCTTTAGCCATTCCACGGCATTCAACACTTCCGGCGACTTCTGGTTCACAAAGCCAGGCACGGTATTCGGAGTAAGATCGCTGATCTTCTGCCGCAGCTCGCCTAGCTGATGTGAGAGTTCCCATGTACGCCCTGGCGCTTCTCCCAACCAGAAAGGAATGGAAGGCGGCGCGCCATGTGCGTCTTCCACCAGAATGCGGCCCGCGGCTTCCACTCGGCGAATGCGCCAGCTCATGTTGCCCAACAGAACAATGTCGCCTTTCAGGCTTTCCACGGCAAAGTCTTCATGCAGCGTGCCGACTACTGTTCCTTCCGGCTCTGCTACCACGGTATAAAGCGCGGACTCAGGAATGGCGCCGCCATTCATAATGGCGATCATGCGTGCGCCGCGCCGCGCTTTGAGCCGCTTGTTCACCCGATCACGATAGAGATATGCGCCAAAGCGCCCGCGCTGCGAAGCAATGCCGTCGGCGAGCATGGTCAGTAGGTCATCAAAATCTTTGCGCTCAAGATCGCGATATGGATACGCGCGCCTGACCAGCGCAAACAATTCATCTTCGCCACATTCTTCCGCGGAACAGATAGCGACGATCTGCTGCGCCAGTACGTCGAGCGGTGATTCAGGAATCATCAGCCGGTCAAGCTCGCCCTGATGAATGGAGCGAACCAGCGCAGCGCATTCCAACAGCTCATCGCGCGTGGTGGCAAAAAAGCGGCCCTTGGGAACGGCTCCGCGCCAGTGTCCCGCACGGCCAAAACGTTGCAGTGAAACGGCAATCGAGCGCGGTGAACCAATGTGAATAGCAAGATCCACATGGCCGATATCGATACCCAGTTCCAGTGAGGCCGTAGCCACCAGCGCTTTCAGTTCGCCATTCTTGAGTTTGCTTTCCGCTTCCAGCCGCAGTTTGCGTGACAGGCTGCCATGATGTGCGCCGACAACTTCTTCACCCAGTCGCTCAGCAAGATGGAAGGCCACGCGCTCCGCCAGGCGGCGCGTGTTCACAAAAATGAGCGTTGACTTGTGCTGGTTTACCAGTTGGATAATGCGGTCATAGACTTCATCCCACAGCTCATTGCTGGCCACAGGGCCAAGCTCCTGACCGGGGACTTCAATGGCCAAGTCCATCACGCGCTTGTGTCCAACATTGACCACCACCGGATCAGGCCGCCCATTGCCGGTAAGAAAATGCGCTACGGTTTCAATGGGCTTTTGTGTGGCGGAAAGGCCGATGCGTACGGGACGTTGCGGGGTGAGCGCGTCCAGCCGTTCCAGCGTAAGTGTAAGATGCGCGCCGCGCTTATCGTCTGCCACGGCGTGGATTTCATCCACGATGATGGTGGTCACATCGGCAAGGATGGCGCGGCTGCGTTGCGCGGTAAGCAGAATGTAGAGAGATTCCGGCGTGGTCACCAGAATATGC
>DASRCD010000799.1:0-3235 GCA_035653315.1 Candidatus Angelobacter sp. | reverse complement strand
GTGGGGACGCTTCTCCAGACGGATCATAGCTAAAGCGCTTGAAGATGGCCTGGGCATCAGGTCCTTTCAGCCAGTCCACAAAAGCAGCAGCGCCTTTTGCATTCGGGGCGTCTTTCAGCGCCGCAGCATAGTAAATGAGCGGCTCAGGCTGATACGTTTTTCCGCCTACGGTCAAAGTAATGTCAGGATGCTCCGTGCGTACATTCTGCCCGCTTAAATTTATATCCTGCGGAAGCGTAATGTAGGGCAGATTGAACGGGCCTGGCTGGATCTTATACGCTGAGGCGGCATCGAGTTCGCCGCTCTGCAAGCGTGCCTGGACAGTAGGCTCGGTAAATATTTGCTGCTCATTGATGGTGGGGCCAAGGATTTTTTCCACCAATCCAGGCTGCTTATAAATTTTGGCGGCGAGCATCATGGTGAAAATAATATTGCGGCCCTGCGGATCCCCAACCGGGTCCGTCCGGCCAAAGCGAAGCCCCGGCTTTTGCAGAACTTCCCACCAATGGCCTTTGCCTTTGGACGCGGCTTCCAGTTCAGGAGCAAACTTGCTTTTAGGACTATACGCAATCACCATCTCCGTGTGCGCCACGGGAAAGGCAGTATCCGCTTTGCCGGCGCGCAGCACAGTCATCATGGGGCCGGGCGTAACAGGAATAAAAACATCTGAGCGGATACTATTGCCGGCTATCAACTGCGCCAGCGCGCTGGATCCCTGGCCACGGCCATGCATATCCAGCTTTAACGTCTGGGCTGCGGAGGTCTTGATGGGGCCTTCCATCATGGAGCCCATGGAGCCGGCATAAGAAACATCCAGCGCGCCAAGCTCTTGTGCGCTGAGCGGCAATCCTGCCAGCGCAGCGCCTGCCGCAATGGTAAGCCCGCGTAAAAGAAGTTCACGCCGCGTTAAAGAAGAATAGTGCATGGATGAGAGCCTTCCGAAAGTAGGTGTTTGAATGCAGTTGATGATTTAATACGATATGAATCGTTAGTGTCAACCTTGTTTAAACATCACCATTGCTAAGTTGGAGCCAGCAACCACTCCTGCTTGAAGAGCACTGTGGAACTCTCAATCCTCACCTTTTAGAAAGTTGCTTTGCAGTTTTTAACGAAACCTCTGGTGACCCGCCGTGTTTATAAAACGTAAGAGCAGTTATGCAGGAGGACGGGTGATGAAACGAATCTTAACGGGCCTGGTGCTTACAGTTGTGGCGGGCGTGGGCAGCTTGATGGCGCAAGATGGACATTACTATCGGGACCGGGATGTGCGGCATGATTACGCGGAGCGGCGCGCTGACAAACGCGATATCCGCCATGATGAAGCCAGAATTAACCGCGACCGGCATGAACTACGCCGTGATGAATATGAGCACAATTACAGGGCGGCGCGGCAGGAACGCCGCGAACTGGGCCGGGACTATCGTGATTTGAGAAATGACCGGCACGATCTCCGCCGTGACAATCGCGATATCCGTTATGACAGATATCGCTAAGTTGAGCGGGTAAACGAACCAGGCAGTAAGAAAGCTGCCTGGTTTATCGAAAGTTCAGAAATGAGGGGCTTGCATTTGAACGTAAGTCCCTCACTTTCTACAAAAGAACATCAGCGGAACTGCAGCTTCTAAGCTGCTTTGAGCTTCTTCAGCAACTCGCTGTGCTGGCTGAAATAATCTTCCAGTTTGAGCGGCGGATGTCCTGTAAGGCGGGCAACAGTATCACTGACCTGCGCCATTTCTCCTGCGGCGATGGCGGCGTAAGATCCTACCCAGGTTTCAACCTGCCAGTCTTTAGCGCCAGTGGCGCGCCGCCACCTGCGGCCTTCTTCCAGAGATTCATCTTCAAACCGCAAATTGCGTCCCGTAATGGCAGAAAGACGGCGGGCCGCTTCAGTAAACGTAATGGCTTCCGGGCCGGTCACGTCGGGCGTCCCGGTGAGCGGATTAGAGCTGCTGAGAATCGCCGCCGCCACCTGCGCCACATCTTCGCGCGAGACAAAGGCGGCAACGCCATTGCCGGCAGGTCCGCGAATCACGCCATTTTCGTCAGGCATTTCCGCAAACATATCCATGTACATGGAATCACGAAGAGCCGTGAACGGCACTCCGCTTTCAGCAAGATACTGCTCCGTTTGGTAATGATCGCGCGAGTAGGGAAACTTTGAATCAGGTGAAGCCCCCTGAAATGACGTGTACACAAGATGCTTTACGCCCGCGCGCGCGGCTGCCTGGATAGCGTTGCGGTGTTCACGGGCGCGCTGGCCGGGCTCAGAATGTCCAGAGACGATAAAGGCGCGTTCAATGCCTGCCATGGCTCTATCAAGCGATGCAATGTCGTTATAATCCGCGCTTATCTGCTCGGCATTCGGCAGCCTGGGGAGTTTGCTGGTATCACGGCCCATCAGGCGGAGTTTGGCCCCGCGTTGCGCAAGAAGTTCCGCCAACCTTCGGCCCACGTGGCCAGATGCTCCTGTAATAAGAATCATTCATTCCTCCCTGAATAAATATGGATGTTATGGCAGCAGAAGGGGGTGCTTGATCAAATGCAGATGCTCGACCTTCTGATGAAAGCGCGAACCACATTTTCTATTTGACATGTTATTACGTTATACGTAATATATCGTTATGCGTAATACGCAGCACGTAATAAGTGGAGACAATGGCAGAGATGCGAAAAAGCAAGGAAGATCCTGAACTGGACGATTTTGGGCGGTTCTCCGAACCGGCATTGCTGATTTTGGTTAGCCTGGCGGAAGGGCCCAAGCATGGATACTCCATGACGGAAGATATTGAGGCGGTTGCCGGTGTGCATCTTGGGCCAGGGACTTTGTATGGCGCGATTGCCCGGCTGGAGTCGCGTGGACTGATTGAAGCCCTGAAGAGTGAAGACCGCCGCAATCCTTATCAATTGACAGCGCTTGGTGAACGCGCGCTGAGAGCGCGGCTGAACTCCATGATGGCGGTGGTGCGCGCGGGGCAGCGCAGACTGGCCAACGCATGAAATGGCTGGTAAAGCTGTATCCGGCAACGTGGCAGGCGCGCTACGGGGAAGAATTTACTGAAGTGCTTTCTACGCAGCGCATATCCATGGGGCTGCTGCTGGATGTGATTGGCGGCGCGATAGATGCACGCCTGCATCCTCAGGTGCGCAGTGAAGCGCGGGAAAACTCAAAAGGAGAAGACAGTATGACGAATGCAATGATAAGACGTTGCTCGGCGGGAGGCCCAAAGCTTTCACC
>DASRCD010000798.1:0-9966 GCA_035653315.1 Candidatus Angelobacter sp. | reverse complement strand
AAAGCTCGATATACAACCCGTGGGATATGCAGCCGAAAATCGACTCCCGTCTGAAAGGCCAATGGAACATCGCTTAAATGTGGCTTTTAGTTTATTGCTTGCCCTGAGCGTGATTGGGCTATGGATTTATTTCCGGTAAGTCAATGCTGATCCAGAGACTTCAATCCGTTGTGAGCCGTGAACAGGCCATGCGTAAGCTTTCGCCTCCGGGAGCCGCAGGCTTTTTTCGTCACCTGACAACGGGCAAGCTCATGGGCATGGCTGAAATCTATATTCCGTATCGCCTGAGCAAGATATTGGTTGAAGACCGTGGTGAATGGATCACGCGTTTTCTGGCGGTGGATTTGGTTGCAGGCCGTCTTGATCCCCTTGAACTGACCAAGCAGACTCTTCAAGACCAAAGCATAAATATTGAAACGCGCAATCATTTGCCGGTTATGCTTTCAGACCCAGAAGCCCACTCGGTGACCTTGGCGAAGACCCGTAAACTGCTATTCTCCACCGGATTATTCAGATTGAGCCAGCCCTCGCTTTTCATCGAAACGGTTGTTCCTGAATTTTATGTTCCCTACTGGATAGGATTTCTAGGCCAGGAAAACAACGTAAAGATACTCGCAATAAACGCAACACGTTCCACGCTGGAAGGAAGCAAGGTCGCGGAGTGCATTCAATCCTGGTTAGCTGATCGCAATAATCCCACGGCTCATCCAGCTTGATTTATGTTTGCTCCTGCACTTTTAGAAATTCATTTCACAATTCACTCTGATATTTATATGCGCATGCAGCCGGTTCAGGGGTTAACTCGCCAGCCATCCACGCAGGCAAACCACCGGCCATCTACCCAATGAGCATCTATATGGTGCATCCCTGACTGATGCCATGGCTCTTGTCCTTTTAGCAGGATTGGGCTGCGCTCCAATTCATTCTCCCCATAGGTTGTGGTTGTCAGTTCAGATATTTCAAAAGCTCTTACCGCTGCCCCATAATAAGGAGCGCAATCCTGGGTAAATCGCGTCACTATTTTTTCGCTGACGATGACTTTCCCGGCTGATCTTGCCATTCGAGGATTGTTCTGCACAATCGGGCTCATTGGATGCCGATGCCACGGTCCCGTAATTTGATCTGCATAAAACAGCTCAAGCACCTGGTGCGCCGGAGCCAGCGGATTGGAGAACATCCACCACTGGCCTCGGAAATAAAAGATGGAAGAATCCACCCATGGGCCTTCCAATAATGTTTTTACCGGAACCCACTTTGTGGGAAATGGGGCTGCACGGTAAAGCTGTACCGCTTTGGCCTCGTAACTTTCGGGAACCATGTAATACTCGCCCCCAAGAGAAAACACATAGGGGTAAGAAAGATGAAAAGGTCCAGTGAGAACGATTTTTTGATAATTCCATGAAAGGCCATTCTGGCTGGTGGCCCAGCCAATGTCACCTTTATTAGTTTCACCATTCAGCACTTCAAAGAACATGTGCCAGGTTCCAGCCACATGAATCATGAACGGATCAGCCACAAACTTCGCCTGAATATCAGTTACATCCTGCGCTGAAAGCACTGGCATGGAAACCCCATGAGCAGGGGACAGGTTGCAGAGAGTCGAGCCTGTATAAATGCCGATGGACCAAATGGCATTTTGCTTAGTGCCCACCTTGGCGAGCGGTTGAACGTTTGCTGCCACCTTGCTTCCTCCAGCCAAATTTTGGCGAGACATCTACGGCAAGAATATTTTCTACGAGGCGCGTTGGTTTGTAATTTCTTCAGTTTGCCAGTTAAAATCACGGTCTTGGGGCCATTTCATCTTTCTTGCCATGCCCCACTGTTCCACCAGAGCACCCGGCGGCGCGTTGCCTTCTTTATCCGCAACGGCGCAATACTTGTCTGAATCAAGCTTGATCAAAATATAGTTGCCGTTGCCACAGGGCCGGACCTTTAGCAACTGGTTCAAAGCTTCCTGATCATCATCATCGCACCACGGACCAATAGGCGGATCAGGAAAAGACTCTGCATGACCAATGCACATTGCTGACCACTGATCCAGAATGCTCTCTATCTTTCCTCCGGGTGAGCCCTGCAAATATAAAAAACCACTGGCAAGCCTTTTATAGCCGGGATGTCTCATGTCACTCCGCCATGCCCCGGCAATTACTTCTGTCTCAGTATCGATTTCAATCTCTAAAGGACCGTTTACCCTGGCATCTGCATCAATCCAGAGGAGACGGAAGTGTTTCCCGGCAAGGTGGCCAAACTTGTGCCAAATGCGGTCAATCCACCAGGCTTTCATCTTCGTGATTTTCCCCCAATCATCTACACTGCCATCTAGATTCAGCAGAGATGGCGGGGTCAGGTGAGACTTGCCCAGGGAAGACTGGACCTCCAGCGTAGGAAAATCAAAAGCTGGCGAGGGGCCTCTGCCCACTACGATGTGCCAATCAGGATGATGCTCCTTCACCGAAGCGACCATCCTGTCCAAGTCATAGAAATACTCACTTCGATACGCAAAGGAGGTTAACACCACTCGCAGTTGATTGATTTTCTTCACCACTGGGGTGTCCTCCAGCAAAGCTATCACCAGGCAAGGCAGACCAATCACGACCTTAAAAGGATTGTTTATAAAGCCATGCGGGCTTCCCGATGAGCGAGATGATCCTCGGTCGCCTGTAGTTTTTCATCCAATGAAGCTGGCGAAGGGCGGATCAGGACTCTCACTGTACCGCGTCATTCGTGATTGTTAGGCAGCGGTGCGCAAGTACAGCCTCACCAGATGTCTCCTGCTGTTTTCTTTGAGGGCTCGCCGCCCATGCAGCATGCGTCGATTGTCAATAAATACGGTTTCCTGCTTTTTCACAGGCAACTCAATCAGCTGTGTTTCTTCCTTGTGTTTCAGGTAGGCAACAAATTTTTCAAAAATTTTATTTGTTGTGTCATCGTAGGAATCAGGAAGAAGCCAGGAAACATAAAAGAGTCGGTATTTGCCCTTTTCTTTAGTGAGCAGAGGCTTGCGGTTGATGATCTCGCTGCCATCTGACGCCCTGCCGGGAGATAGCAACTCGATTTTCTGAAGAACAGCCATTTCCTCCGGAGAAAAGTGTTTTTCCAAACCGCCTGCATCGATCATCAGCATGGCGCCCCCTATTTCTTCCTGCTCAACGCAATACCAGGACACCAGATCAGCGTTGGGGTCTGTGTGCATGTCCAGGGCGCTGGGCTTATAAATTCCCGGACGGCCTTTGATTACGCGGACCGCTTCCTGCGCTTTTTCCTGATTGGCATCCACCTTTACATCAGAGCGCAGGATAATAGTGCCGAGTTCGCCTGCCAGTTGCTCATAATGTTCTATTGACATAGGCCACCTCAGGTGCAGGTATCCTTTTGTTTCCAGAACATGGGCGATTTCAGCGCTCAGTTGTAGCTTTGTGAAGGGGAGGCCATTAACAAGGGCCTGCCAGGCGGGCTGATCGGTTTTTGTCTGTGTTTCCATATCTCACCTCCCTGATATTTCTGCTGAAATGAACTTGCTATGCGACTGCATGTTTGCCATCCGCTTTTGCAATCTCCTGCTCTTCTTCTTTTTCCCGGACAAGAGGCAGTATTTCCCGGCCAAAAAAAGTCATCTCATCCAGATCAGGCCAACCCATAAACAGGAATTGGGTAATGCCGGCTTCTTTATATTGCAGAAGCGCAGAAGCAATATCTTCAGCGCTGCCCACCAGAGCAATGGCCGGCGAGCCCAGATGCGGGATTGCACCAGTCCACAGCCAGGGCGTGAGCCAATCTGACTGGCTCTTTTCCGCCAGATCAAGGGTTGATTTATAGGCCACTGAATCAGTCTTCTGAGCAAATTCTTTTCCGAACTTTTTGGGACCTTTATTGAGCCCCTCAATCATGGCGTAAGCATCGCGACGGGCCGCTTCACGCGTAGGTCTGGCCAGAATGGAAACTAACAGTCCCAACTCTTTTCCAGTTGACTGAATTTGTGCCGCCATTCTCCGCAGGTTTTCAGGGGCATCAGCAAAACGCCACAGACAGTTTGCATGCCTTATCGCCAGTTGCTGCGCAAGCTCAGAGTTGCCGCCAAGAAAAATTTCCGGGCTTTTTGCATTACTGGAAACAAACGGCGTATTAATTTTTCCGTTTTCTACCCGGTAGTGCGCGCCTGTGAAATTTACCTCGGTGCCCGGTGACTCCCAGAAAGCCCGGCACACACTTAGGAATTCATCAGTGCGCTCATAGCGCTGATCATGCTCCAGGAAATCCCCGTAATAGCGCAGTTCATGCGGGGAATGACCGGTGACAATATTGATACAGACTCGCCCATTTGTGAGGGTAGACAAGGTATTGATCTGCTGGACAAACGCGGTTGGAACAATTACCCCAGGCCGGCATGCCACCATAAACTTTATTGTTTTAGTTGCCATCCCCAATGCTGCCGATAAGGTCATGGGATCAGGCCGGGTAAAGCCAAAGGCCATCAGGAGCGATTCAATTCCGCTTTGCTCCGCCATCCGGGCAAACTCAATCTGCTCCTCAAGACTGAACAGACCTCTCATGTCTGTTGTGGCATTGGCCCTGCGGAACTTGTCTCCAACCTGTGAAAGACTCCAGTGAAATCTCAAAGGCATCGGCCTTACTCCTGTTGTATTTACAGCGTCCGGAGCATGTATAGCTCCGGGTTTACGGGCTGTCCATCATGGACGTACACGGAAAAAGAATTCCTTCGAGATGTAATTTGACCGTCCGCTGTCGTCTTTGAAACGATCAAACTTGGCAATGATAAGGACTCCCTGTCTTATATGGCCCTGTAAATCAGTTTCCATAAACCCAAAATCGTAGGCTGCGCTGAAGGCCATTGCTTCCTGCGAATCCGTGCTGTTCGTGAATAACGTGGCTGTTGCTTCGCCCCAGTCGGGAAACTCCGCGTTATTGTTGGCAGCAAATATCCGCAAGACAAATCCGTTGTTTCTAGCAGACAAGACAGCTTTTGAAATGCCCAAAGTGGCTGTATTGGTATTGAGCCACGTGCCCAGAAGCGGTTCAGCATTGATTTGAGTAGCCAAAGGCTGAGACTTGAGTGTTTGCATGGTCATTCTGATCCCTCGCGGCGATAAAACTCACGGGTGAAATAATTTGCCTGGCCGCTGTCTTCTTTAAAAGTGTTGAAGCTGGCCACCACTAACAGTCCCTGGTTCCAATTGGCTTGTAGGCGCGTTTCTCTGGAATCAAATTGATAGCTGGCGGTAAATCCGGCGGCGTCCTGGGAATGAATATTGAGTGCAAAGAGATGGTCAGCTTCTATCTTGCCCCAGTCGGCAGGACCTAGATGTCCCCCAGCAGCATGCACAGTGAGTTTGCCCTGGCTGTTTTTTTCCAGAATGAGAGTTGGTATCTCTTCAGTAGCTTCATTAGTGTTGGCCCACGCTCCAAGCAGACGATCAAGAGAAAGCGCCGCCTTATCGCCACTGCCACGAACAGGAGCAATACTATCTTCAGCTTTCGCAAATTGCATCTCTAGTCCTTAATAGCTTTGGATTAATATCCATTTCAAACACCCGCTTACGATTATCTGACTTGCTAATTCCGCTATGGGAACTATAAATATTTAAGATCGCTTTTAGCGCCAGCTAATCTAAGAAAATACTTATTACCGACAGGATGATTGTGATACTCGGCTAACGCTTGCGCACTTTAAACAATGAATAATAGTTTGAGAGTAATACTGCTGAATTATTTCCGTGCACGAAAATGAAACTATTATTCGCAATCATACGGCAAGACTTATCTCCGCCGACTTTCGCACGACAGCTCGGACTACGTGACCAAATATTTTCCAATAGCAGAAATAGGGCGTAAGGAGCAGACGATCAACTCAAAATAGGCATCAGCTTTGGGGCATATATCCAGCGCTTAAAATCGCATTCGAAGTTTAAACATACTCTTATAAATGGCCCATAACGATACAAATATTCCCATGTTGATATTTATTGAAATCGTTATTATTTGCGGAACACAAGAGCATGCATCATAGACTCCATGCAGTGTAGTACGAAGAAGAACGAGAATTGTTCCTCTTTGAAACACTCAATAAATATTTATCTAGATAGAGCTGATTAATTCTTGACAACAATTAAAGGCGATGACTACACTCCAACTTCCTTGTTGCTTTTTTTGATATAGATTTTTCTTCTTTAGTTCAAAATAACTAGACTGGCAAGTATGGCTTCTTGATTTTATTTTGCTGCTTTTCTTCAGGTCCTGTTTAGAAAAGCACGTAAACATTCTTGTAAGTTCAAAGCCGGGGCTCTGAGGCGCTGGTCTCAGCA
The DNA here is from genome assembly GCA_035653315.1 of Candidatus Angelobacter sp. GTDB lineage: Bacteria > Acidobacteriota > Terriglobia > Terriglobales > Acidobacteriaceae > Angelobacter. The sequence continues at coordinate 3,646 of DASRCD010000798.1, read as the reverse complement.
TGCCGCTTTTGCAGAGTGAAACAATGGGTGAAGTAGATTTAGTTGCATGCGTAACAGCTCCTCAGAACTCGGCTGAGATCCGCGAGATCCCTCAAGAGGTTCGCTGGCTGCAGATTCGTTCTGATCTCATCGGTGATATTCCGGCTGCTTGGCTCCGTAACTGCTTCACCGGACAAATCATGTATTCGCTGAAAAATTGGAGAGCGGGCGGAAGTTTTGAGCGCTCCCAGGAAGAAAGACATGACCGGCTGGTCTTGGCAGCGAAAGATTATGATCTTGTGGAGTTGGATACAGAGACCGATCTTACTGAGCGGATACTGGCCGCAGTTCCCCCTTCCAGGCGGATTCTTTCCTGGTATGGCCAGGTATCTGATGTTGCCGAACTCCACAAAGTTTTCGAAAGTCTTGCCAAGACGCCCGCCAGATATTATCTGCTGGCTTGCAAGGCAATGAAGACCAGTGACGGGCTTTATCCCTTGTTGCTGATGAAAGCTCTGAGACGCAATGATGTGATCGCGATCAGTGAAGGGCCCTTTGGTGTCTGGAGCAGGCTGCTGGCTCCGCATTTTGGCTCTCCTTTTATGTTCGGGCAACTCAACCACTTGGAGCGCCAACGGGGTGAGTTTCATATCAAGCAATTGATGGCGGATTATGGCTATCCCGCCTTGCGCCCGTTGCGGTGTGTTTACGGCATGGTTGGTAACCGGCTGTTCCAGTCGCCATCGCCGCGTCTGCACAATACTTCTTACCGGCAATTGGGGTGCCCTGCTCTGTTTGTTCCATTCCACGTAGAGAACTTTGAGGACTTCTGGCAGAGCATGGCCGTGGCCGCTCCACTGGATTCTCTGGGTGTGCCTATTCAGGGACTCATTATCGTTTCGCCTTATAAAGAGGCGGCTGTAGCGGTGGCCGGCTCGCGCAGTGCCATGGTGCGCAAAGCTGAATCCACCAATGTTTTTATCCGCCACAAGCATGGATGGGAGGCTGAGACAACCGATCCGGAGAGCATTGCTGGCATCCAGCGCAAGTTTCCGCTGAAGGCCGCGGTTATCGGATGCGGTGGAGCAGGGCGTGCTGTGGCAGTAGCGCTGCAACAAAAGGGCGCAGCCGTTACATTAGTCAATCGCGGCCAACAACGCGGTGAATATGCGGCCCAACTGTTGGGCCTTCCTTTTGTGCCATTGGCTATCTTCCGTGCACACGGTTTTGATCTGATTGTGAATGCCACACCGGTTGGACGGGACCATGATTGCTTCCCTTTCATTGTGGATTCGCTGAGCAGCGACACACTGCTGATTGATCTTGCTTATGGCACTCATCCCACTCCCCTGGTTTCAGCCGTGACCGCGCGCGGAGGCACTGCAATTGATGGTTATGACGTGCTGCTGACTCAAGTAAGAAAGCAGTTCCAGCTTTTGACTGGACTGGAAATGTCAATCGGTATTGGACGAGACATGGTACTTGCTGACAATGCTGCAAACTTTGCTCCCCGGATAGCCGCGATCCAGGACGAGCGAAGAGTACATGATCCTTATGAATATAGTTTTGAGGCTGTGGAATGAATGAAAGCTGAACATGCCATGGCTGGAATTTGCACGCTGTATGAATGCATTCACTTGTGCCATGAAAACGGCGGAAGAAATGAAGAATGGATTTAAAAATGATTGACCTGAACGTATCGCAGCAAGAACTTGTGGACAAGATAAGAGGGCTGGCCCAGCACAATTTCATTCCGCGCGCCGTCGCCTACGACGAAGAGGCGGCTTTTCCCGCGGATGATTTTAAAGACATGTTTCAAGAAGGGCTGCTCGCGGCAGTTGTTCCTACGCAGCATGGAGGACTTGGGCTGGGCCCTCTCCATGGCGATCTGTTTACTCTTTGGCTCATCACCAAGGAAATTGCCAAGGCCGATCTTTCACTGGCGCGTTGCTGGGAAGGACATTCCAATTCCATGGTCCTGATTGATGGCATGGGAACCGATGCGCAGAAGCAACGATGGTTCAGCGGAGTTGTAGATCAAGGTGAAATATGGGTGGCGTGGAGCGGCGAACCGCAGGCCCGCGCATCAACAGAAAAGAGAAGTTTTGGAACAAGCACCACCAAGGTTGATGGCGGATATGTAGTGGATGGCTGTAAAGCATTTGCCACCAGCGCCGGCGGAGCACACTGGGCCATTCTTCTGGTGAGTACAGCCGGGCCAGGCGGTGCAAGACACAGCAATGGCAATGTTGAAGCCCAACTCCTGCTGGCCTGTGACCTTTCGCAACCATCCATTAGCATCGACAAATCATGGTGGAACCCCATCGGAATGCGCGCGACGGTAAGCCATGTTGTGCGTTTTGATAAGACCTTTATTCCGGATGAGAACGTGATAGGGTCTCCCGGACAGTACCTGATTGATGGCTGGCAAACGTGTTTCATCCCGCATTATGCGGCAACATTTTTGGGGGCCGCGGAAGCTGCTTTTGACTTTTCGCGTGAGTACATAGCATCGCAAAACAAAGCTGCCGATCCTTATATCCAGCACCATATCGGGCAAAGCGCCGTGAATGTTGAAACGGCTTATTTGTGGCTGCGGCACGTGGCTGACCTGTGGGAGACAGGACGCCAGGATGAAGCCCGGCTTGCTGGCAGCCGTGCGCGCCACATAATTGAGCATCTGGCTGAGGACACCGTCAAGAGAAGCATCCGGGCCTGCGGCGCACGCAGCTTAAACAGACCTAGCCTGCTTGAACGCATTTATCGCGATTTATCTTTTTACGTCCGTCATGATAATGACGATCATCTCTTAGCGACAATTGGCAAATCATGTCTGGGACAAAGACATGATCCATCCTTCTTTAAACCGTGAGATACAGAAGTATTCCTGCAAAGCTGTTGACCAGAGCTGAAGAGCGAAGGTGGTTTCTATGGTTCGATTCAAAGTAAAAGCGTTTTTAACCGTGTTGTTTTTTCTGCCTGTCTTGACGGCTAATGGAGTTCAGGACCGCACAGTCTCCATTTTGTACGCAGGCTCGCTGGCTGCAGTTATGGAACAAGGAGTGGGACCAGCATTTTCCAAGGCCACAGGATTTGCCTATCAAGGAGAAGCCCAGGGTTCTGTTGGCGCAGCACAGATGATTCATGATCATCTGCGAACACCGGATGTTTTTATCAGTGCTGATCCACTGGTCAACGTGAACATCCTGATGGGACAAGGCAATGAAAACCTGGTGAAGTGGTTTACCGTGGTTTCTTCTTCCCAGCTTGTGCTTGCTTATAACCCACAAAGCAAGTTTGCAGAAAAGTTTAAGGAAGTGGAAGCAGGCAAAACTCCCTGGTATGAGCTGTTGGAAAGCGGCAAAGTTCGGTTTGGCCGGGGAGATCCCACGATCGACCCCAAAGGATATCGGACTCTTTTCCTGTTTGATCTGGCCAGCAAACATTATGGCCGTCCTGAAATTCCCAAGATGTTGGGTGAATTGGGCCATGTGTTTCCAGAAGTGACGCTGATGGCGCAGGTGGAATCAGGCCAGTTGGATGCGGGAATTTTTTATAAGCATGAGCTGTATGGGCATAAGCTCCAGGTGATTACACTTCCGCCAGAAATCAATCTTGCTGATCCGCACTTTGCCAATAAATACCATGAGGCAGTTTATACACTCCC
>DASRCD010000797.1:0-20346 GCA_035653315.1 Candidatus Angelobacter sp. | reverse complement strand
ATGATGGGAACCGCCAGGATCAGGCCCATTGCGCCCCAGATAAATCCCCAGAGCAGCAAGGAAATAGTTACTACCAGCGGGTTCAATTGCAGGCGCTTGCCCAGGACTTTGGGATAGAGCACATTCATGGAGAGCAAGTGCAGTCCAAGCACGGTAACAATGATAATGATCAGTCCCGTACCCTTGAGGACACCCAGGCCGGCAGCAAGCGGGGGAATGATGGCGAATATGACGCCAAGATACGGCATGAGACTAAGGAAGCCGCTGATGAAGGCCAGAAAATAAAAATAAGGCAGTCCCAGCAGGCCAAATACAATCATGCTGCAGATGCTCATAAAGAGCCCAATCACAAAATTTCCCGCGATAAAGCTCCGCATCATGACGGAGATATGCCCCAATGTTACATAGGCGGTGCTGCGATACTCGGGCCGAAACAACTGTACTGATTTTGTCCGGGCGTGCTCCTGCCAACTCAGCATGAAATAAACCAGAAATGGAACAAAAAAGGCGGTAAGCGCCGCCTCTGCGACTGTGCCAATATTTTCCGTTACCAGTCCGGACGCGCCGGTGTTCTCAATGGTGACAGGCGTCGGCTTTTTGCCATTCGCGGGAGGCAGCACCTGCTCGGTTGTCTTGGTGATTTCATTTGTCTGCTGGCGCACGTGCGAGAGAAGCCCGCGTATCTGCGCGGAATATTTTGGCAGTTGATGGGCAAAATCCACGGCCCGGTTATAGAAAAAGTAACTGGCCCCATACGTCAGCGCCATCAGCAGGAGAATTGCCACCACAGCCCCAGCCGAGCGTGGCAATCGTATGCGCTCCAGCAGGCCCACAACCGGCTCCAGCATGAACGCAATCAAAATGGAGGACAACAGCGTTATCAGCACCGGCTTTGCCACGTAACAAATTACCAGCACTACGGCCGCGCCAATAATGATTTGGGCAGTGGCGCCCGCGCGCAACATTGCATTCAATTTGCGTTCTTCCCGGTTGCGGATTTCCAACTCTGTGAGTTGGGCGTCTGGCGGCTTTTCTACTGCAAGCTGTTCCGGGGCAGGCGGAATAATGCGGTTCGTGGCCATAGTCAAATAGGTAAGATGCTGTCTCTCGTATAATCGCGACGTGGAAGTTGCAGGACGCATCCTGGCCATTGATTACGGCAGCCGCCGCATGGGGTTGGCCGTTTCAGACCCCCTGGGCATCACCGCGCAAGGATTAGAGACGCTCCAGCGGAAAAACAAGCGCGCGGACTTTGGGCGGCTGGAGCGAACTATTCGCGAATACCAGGTCACAGAAATAGTCCTGGGCAACCCGCTCCGGATGAGCGGCCAGGAAGGAACGCAATCGCAGAAAGTAGCTGAATTCGCGGAGGAACTCCGGCAGCGGTTTGCGCTCCCAGTCCATTTGTGGGATGAGAGACTTACTTCAGCAGAGGCCAACCGACTGCTGCGTGAAGCAGAAGTGAGCACGCAAAAGCGTGTTCAGGCAGTGGACCGCATGGCTGCCGTGCTCATTCTACAATCATTCATGCAGGCGCGCGGGCTTTAATTGAATCTTTATGCTTCAAGAAGCAGGTGATCTGTTAAATTCTTGCATTGCTGATTTTTCGTCCATTCCCGTCCCTATTCACCATTCTGTTGTGTCTTTTATTTCCTTTTGTGGCTTACGCCCAAGATGAACCTGCCGAAGATTCTTCATCCGGGCCTGCTTCCATCTTTCCGCATTCCGAGACTGCTCCGTGGTGGATTTCCGGACAGATCAATACAGTTTTTCAGGCGCACCCTGATTTTCATGCCTTGTATTCCGGGCCGAATAGCCTTTCACCGAACGCGGAACATGCCACCTCCCGCGTGCTGACGCTTTACACCGGCTACCAATTTGGGGAGCATACAGAGGCTCTTTTCGATCTGGAAAGCGCCGGGGGACGCGGCATAAGCAATGCTCTTGGCCTGGCAGGATTTACCAACGTCGATGTGGTCAGAAACCCGTCCCTGGGGTCTGCGCCTTACATTGCCCGGGCGATTTTGCATCATGTTTTTGCGCTGAGCAGCAAGGAAAACAAAGAAGAAGACGCGGAGCGCACGCCGACCTCTCTGTTGACTAAACTGCCGGAACGGCGTTTTGAATTGCGCGCCGGAAAAATGAGCATTGCCGACTATTTTGACGTGAACTCTTCCGGCAGTGACAGCCATCTGCAATTCCTGAACTGGACAGCCGTCAATAACGGCGCTTATGACTATGCCGCTGATACACGTGGCTATACTGTGGCTGCTATCGCGGAGTATCAAGAACATTTCTGGGGCGTGCGCTTTGGGGAAGCGCTAATGCCCAAGGTGGCCAATGGTCCCGCACTGGATTATGACGTGCTCCGCGCGCGAGCGGAAAATATTGAATTTGAATTCAGGCCGGAGCTGTTGCAGAAGCGAAAGACCGTTTTCCGGCTGCTGAGTTTTATCAATCACGCCAATATGGGCAGCTACCGGGAAGCAATTGAGGCATTTCTGGCCGGTATTGATCCGCGGCCCATCATTGAGCTTCATCGTAAGCAGGGGCGAATCAAATATGGATTTGGTTTCAACGCCGAACAGGAACTCACAAAGAACTTCCGCGCGTTTGCCCGGCTGGGCTGGAATGAAGGGCAGAATGAGAGTTTTGCTTACACCGAAGTGGACCAGACAGTCGAGCTTGGAGGCGATTTCCTTCTGGAGCGCTGGCATCGCTCTTCTGACAGAGTAGGCGCGGTATTTATCACAAACGGAATTTCAAGATTGCACCAACTCTATCTGGCGCTGGGCGGTAATGGATTTCTTCTCGGAGATGGGCGCTTGACCTATGGCCGTGAAGACATTCTGGAAAGTTATTACACGGCCCATCTCTGGCGTGGCGTGTATTTCTCGCCTGAAATCCAGTGGATCGTGCATCCTGGATACAACCAGGACCGCGGCCCGGTGATTGTGCCCGGCCTCAGGCTGCATCTGGAACTCTGATTGTTGCTTTACAACTCTGCGCTGCTGATTCCCGTCTCAACCATGCAGGAAAATCCGGCAGTCCATGTCTATTCGTGCGTGCCATGACAATGAAAGCCAATAGCGCGGCGGGGAACTGACTTTAAAATAGAAGTGGCTGAGAACACGCATGTTGAAATTTCTTTTCAGATTGATTCTGATTGCGGTGCTGGTTGGAGCAGCATGGCTCGCCTATGGACTGCTGTTGCCGGCGGGCCCAACCCAGCAACAGCTGGTGCAGCTCAAGCCGGGATCTTCCGCGAACCATATTGCTGCTGATTTGAAAAATGCCGGCATCATTCACAGCAAGTATGCATTTTTATTATGGCATTTTCTGCATGGCCGCAAGGCGCTGAAAGCCGGTGAATACGCCTTTGATCATCGGGCCAGCGCGCGCGAAGTTTATAACCGGATCGCCCGTGGCGATATTTTCTTCCATACCGTGGTCGTGCCGGAAGGCTACAACATGTTTGATATAGCCAATGCCGTTGAGCAGGCTGGTCTTGGCACGCGCAATGATTTCCTGAAGATCGTGCGCGCGGAAACGGCCCTGGTGCACGATCTTGATCCGCAGGCCCCAAGCCTTGAAGGTTATCTTTTTCCAGACACGTACCACTTCACGCGCACACAGTCACTGCATGATATGGCCGTCGCCATGGTCCGCCGCTTTCGCCAGAATGCGAAGGAGATAGGGCTGGACCAGAACATTCACAACGTTGTGACCATGGCAAGCATTGTTGAAAAAGAAACGGGAGCGCCGGAAGAGCGTCCTGAGGTCGCCAGCGTGTTTTATAACCGCATGCAAAAACACATGGTGCTGGCCACCGATCCTTCTGTGATTTATGCGGCATTATTGAATGGCCGCTATACCGGCGTGATTCACCAGTCTGATCTGCATTTTGACTCGCCTTATAACACCTATCGGGTAGCGGGACTTCCGCCAGGGCCAATCTCCAATCCGGGAAAGGCATCTTTGCAAGCGGCAATGCACCCGGCACAAACGGATTACCTGTTTTTTGTGAGTGATAATCAGGGTCATCACCGCTTCGCCCGCACGGATACTGAGCATGTAGCCAACGTGCAGGCATATCGCCGCGCGGTGGCACAGGCAGCAAACCGCTAAGCTCTGCCAAAGATGCCATGAAATGTCATTGTTTGCCGCACCTTGCGGACGCAAATACCTTTGTATCTCCGATATACTAAGTGCATCCAATTGATTAGGAAGTAAGACGATACTGATGTGCTCTTATTTGCGTAAAGTTAGTTTTATATTTTTTCTTGTTGCTGTTTTGTCGTTGAGCGGATGTGGATTTCGAACCTCGCACCCTGTAAAGGTCCGAACCAGCACGGCTGCGCTAAAACAAGCTACGCTGCAGGAACTTATTGCCAGCGTCAATGCCAACGTGGAAAAACTCAAAACGCTGAAGGCCACGGTTGATATTGACAGCTCTGTGCTGGAGCAGAAGAAAGACAAGGTCGTCGATAATCCGCAAGTTACAGGCTACATCCTGGTGCGCAAGCCGGAAATGCTGCGTATGCGGGTGTTGCTTCCGGTGGTCCGCAATACCATGGTGGACATGGTGAGCGACGGCAGCAATTTCTCCCTGGCCATCCCGCCGAAAAGCAAATTTATTGTTGGGTCAAACCAGCAGCCGGAAAAGCCGTCTCCCCAGCCTTTGGAAAATCTGCGTCCTCAGCATATTTCTGAAGCGCTTTTGCTCAGGCCCATTGATCAGCAAAAAGAAATCGCGGTGCTGGAAGACAGCACGGAGATGGTGAAAGATCCTAAGAGCCGTAAAGACGTGGAGCAGGCATCTTACACAATCATTGTTATCGACAAAGACAATGCGGGCAGCTTTCTTTCGCGAAAGATTGTTTTCAGCCGCACCGATCTTTTGCCGCATGAAGAAAGCATCTATAACCGCCAGGGACAGTTGGCCACCTTTACCCGATACGAAAATTATTCTGAGAACAACGGTGTTTTGTTCCCGGGGATCGTTGCCATTCAGCGACCGATTGAAGGCTACAGCCTCACCATTTCCATGGTGAAGCTGGATGTAAATGCGCCGCTGACAGATGAGCAGTTTGTGCTGACACAGCCGCCGGGATCGCAGCTGATTAATCTTGATACCAAGTCATCCGCCGCAGTTCAGGACAATGCGGAGAAAAAGCCGCGCCAGTAAGTGGCGCCGAAATTTTGCGGTCTGAAATAAACCTATGAATAAAATGATTGTGGCCAATCTGGTCCACCGCCCTATCCGCTCTGTGATTTCCATCATAGCTGTGGCCGTGGAAGTCATCTTAATTCTCATGATTGTGGGCCTGGCTCTTGGCATTCTGGATGACAACCGGGCCCGCCAGGTGGGAATTGGAGCCGATCTCACGGTGCGTCCGCCAAACTCTTCCAATCTTGGTGCTTTTGGCGGTGCTCCAGTGCCGATCAAGGTGGCGGACATTTTGCGCAAGCAGCCGCATGTAGTGGCAGTCTCGCCCATGGTAATGCAGGTGGTTTCCACCACGAATATTGAAGTGATCAACGGAATGGATCTGGACTCTTTTCAGGCCGTAGGTGGGCCGTTGCGCTATCTATCGGGTGGTCCGTTCCAAGGGCCCGATGACATGATTGTGGACGATGTTTACGCCGCCAGCAGCAAAGTGCACGTCGGCGATCATGTTTCGGTTTTGAACCACACATTTCGCGTCTGCGGGATCATTCCTCATGGCCGCGGCGCGCGCCGTTTTATTCCCATTACCACCATGCAGGAGCTGATTGGAGCCCAGAATAAAGCTTCAATGTTTTATGTGAAGCTGGATAATCCGCTGAACACGGATGCGGTTGTGGCGCAGCTCAAGACCATACCCGGCATGGAGAGTTACAACATCCTCTCCATCAACCAGTGGCTTTCAGCCACCTCCGCCGACAATATTCCCGGACTCAACATATTCATTAAAGTTGTTATTGGGATTGCCGTGATTATCGGCTTTATCGTGATTTTTCAATCCATGTACACTGCCGTGATGGAGCGCACGCGCGAGATCGGGATTTTGAAATCTCTGGGCGCTTCCAAAAGTTACGTGGTCCGCGTGGTACTGAGGGAAACTCTCCTGCTGGCCATTGCCGGCATTGTTGTCGGAATACTGGCCAGCGCCGTGGGGCGCATAGGATTGATTCATCGCTTTCCTACTATCCGCATTCTGCCCATTAGCTTGAAGTGGGCGCTTTATGCAACGCTGATCGCCATTGGCGGAGCGATGCTCGGAGCAATCTATCCTGCATTCAAGGCCGCACAAAAAGATCCTATTGATGCATTGGCGTATGAATAAACTGGACGAATTGGCAGTTCATTATTAGCAATCCGCTCCAGATTTTTTTTAGCGCTTTCATTTTTGCGGATTGCGCTTTGCGCGTTATCGGTTCCAATTTGAAACCTGAATCTCTGTAATTCACAGAAATTTCATTCCAGCTTTGTCTTAACTCAAACATGCGCATGTATGTTGATAAAGCCGTCACTCGAGTTCCAACTCGTCTTGACGGCCAAACCGTCTGTTGGAGGAAAGAATAAGGATGAAGATGCAAAGGTTCCGCAGGCTAATCGCGTTGTTTGTGATTGTTCTAGGTAGTGCTAACCTCTTCGGCTGGTCCGCTGAAGGGCATGAAGCAGTAGCTGATATCGCTCAAAACCTGCTTACGCAATCCGGACAGTACGCACCGGTGCAGGCCATTCTTGGCACACTCACTCTGGCGCAGATTTCCGTCTGCCCGGATGAATTACGCGCATTCCAAACTGACGGCACCGCAATGGACGCTGCCTGCACCCAGGTTTTCACCACACCAGCGCCTCCCACAGGCACCAGTGGATGGCACTTTATTGATATTCCTGTTTCACTGACAAGCCCTACGGATGCGGATGTAACCACGGCTTGCGGCTCTGCCTGCGTGCTGACTGAGATTGATCGCTGGGGCACAGTCCTGGCGGACACGACCCAGTCCAAGGCGGAACGCCTGCAGGCGCTCTCCTTTGTGGTCCATTTCATTGGTGATGTTCATCAGCCTCTCCACTCCGCCACACGCGGCTCAGATGCCGGCGGCAATGCCGAGAATGTGAAGATTGACGGCGGTACCACCAGCCTTCACCATGCATGGGACGCAAACCTTGTGAGCGATATCAATTCTGATCCGGTGGCACTGGCTAGCAATTTGAGCCCGGAAATTGCGGCCGCTCAGGCGGAAGCCCAGACGACTCCGGAAAACTGGTCACTTCAGGCCTGGGCATTTGCCAAAAACGTTGCTTACGCTGGAATCCCAACCAGCACCACAACCACCACTACACTTTCCGCAACCTACATTTCGAACGCGGAGCCTGTGGTTCGGCAGCAGATTGCTCGCGCTGGAGTTCGCCTGGCGCAATTCCTGGCAAGCAAGCTGCCAGTTGCCGGTGGTCCAACGCCGACGCCAACGCCTAATCCGACTCCGAGCCCCACTCCCACGCCAACCCCAACGGGCACCGAACTTTTGGGCAACAAAGGATTTGAAGCTGGCGCAGCAAATCCATCGCCCTGGGTTTTAACTTCTACTCATTCACCCATCCAGATCATCAACAGCTCTGCTTCTGAACCTCCACACAGCGGCACGTTTGATGCGTGGCTGAATGGCTGGGGCACCACCACCACTGACACAGTGCTGCAAACCGTGACCATTCCATCCACGGCCACGTCAGCAACGCTCAGCTTCTGGCTGCACATCAATACTGCCGAAACAAGCACAACGAGCGCTTTTGATACTTTGACGGTGCAGGTGAGGAACACCAGCGGCACGGTATTGCAAACGCTGGCTACGTTCTCAAACCTGAATGCGGCGACCGGATACCAGCAGCATAGCTTCAATATGAATGCTTATATCGGGCAAACAGTCCAAATATTCTTTAAAGGCGCGGAGGACTTTGAACTACAAACTTCCTTTGTGCTGGATGACGCTTCCTTGCTGGTCCATTGACCTTAAATGACCTTTAAAACAACTCTGTGGCGGATGAGAATCCGCCACAGAACTTTTCTGCTTTTCTATTTTTCAAAACATACCTTCAGTCAAGCACTGCAAGTACCCTATCGTGAAGCCCTCGTCGCCCGTTGAGTGTCATTTAAATCCGTAAATGAAATTGCGTTCGCGATGTTCGGATAGGGTTCCCCGCCCAACTCGACATACGGAAAGATGAGGTAGTTCACGCGATCACCATGCTGCCTGGGGCTTAGTTCAATGTCCCGCCCCATACTGAACTGCACGCGGTTCACATCATGTGCGCCAAAAAAATAATCTTTCTTCTCCTGATGCTTCCATGCTTCTGAAATGTCCACAGGGAACCATCCGCGCTTCCGGGTATAAAACTCAGCCCAGCAATGGTAGCCGGCAATCTGCCCGGAACTCTGATCGTCGGGCAATGACAAGCCCATCTCAAAGCGCGCCGGTATTTTCTGCGAGCGCGCCATGGAGATGAAGACCGAATGGAAGTCTGTGCAGTTGCCGCGCTTGGAATCACAGGCCCAAAGCGTGTCGCCGTGGCCCCATCCTGTACCTGTTTTGTCATACTTCATGGTGGAAAAAACGTAGTTGTAAAAAGCGTGACCTTTCTCCAGATCCGTCATGCCCGGCTTCACCTGCTCCGCCGCAAGTTCGGCCGGCTTGCCGGTGATGGGCACAAGTTTGTCAGGCTGCAAAAACCGTGCCAGCTCTTTTTGTGATGCTGGCCTGGTAACGGAAACCGCCGCCAGATGTTCCATTCGGACTACGTCATACTTGACGGTAAAGTGATATTCAGCTTGGTCCGCCTTGTCTGTATGGGCATAAAACATCCTGTTGCCATACTCAGGTTCGCTGGTTTCCTTTAACGGCAGGTCGCCGCTTTGAGAGATGATTTTCACCTGCTGAAAATCATTGGTCTGCGCGATAGGAAACCAGATGTCCAGCGGCTTGCCCGGGTCCGTTACGCGGACAGAGAAGGAATAATTCAGCTCAAAGTGGCGCGATTTGCTTTGCGCAAACGCGCAAAGACCCAGCGACACAAATACCAACAGGAACAGCGGGACAGCAGAAAATCTGCGTAACATTATTCGCAACATGGAATTCTCCCGATTCAGCTTTGCAATGTTTTGAGGTTTCGAAACGTCCGGCCCGGAGGTTTGGCAGGACTACCGTCAAGTAAAGCCGTGGAAGAAGAGGGACATTGCGAGAGGAATTTTACTCTGTAGCAAAAGCAAAAGCAAAACTATTGCCGAATACAAGAATGAGCTGTTGCAGCCGTGAGCGGGGCGAATCCTTCCCGCTCGAATTGGACACCCGTCCAGAACTGTAATTTAACCAAGGCTTAACTTAATTGTGTGGATTGAATTCATCACATTGGTAATACCTTCGCGGGCCGCACGGCTAGTAGCCTCTTTTCAATTATGCGTGTGAGGCTGGCTGGAATATTCAGGCTCGGCTGAAAACATAGGCCAGCACGCTTAAGGAGGCACCATGGCTCAAGTTATGGCTTTTCCGGACCATTTCAAGGAGATGGACGAGGCAAAACCATCGAAGCTGCAGTGGAAAATCATGCTGATCTCTGGCATGGGCTTTTTCACTGACGCGTATGACTTGTTCATCATCGGCGTGGTAATGACCATGCTCAAGGGATTGTGGAGCGTTGGCAAAGTGGAAGAAGGCCTGGTTGAGTCAACCGCTTTGCTGGCTTCGGCGCTTGGCGCGCTTCTATTCGGCCGTGTAGCGGACATGCTGGGACGCAAGCGGATTTATGGGGTTGAAGTCCTGGTGCTTGCCGCAGGCGCAATCGGTTGCGCTCTCTCGCCCAATATCTGGTGGCTCATAGGCCTGCGATTCATTCTGGGCATTGGGATCGGCGGCGACTATCCGGTGTCCGCCACAATCATGAGCGAATATTCCGCCAAAGCTTCGCGGGGCATGATGGTGACGCTGGTCTTTGCAATGCAGGCTGCGGGATTGATCGTGGGCCCTTTGTTTGCTTCCGGCCTGCTCGCCGCTAAAGTACCAACCGATATTGCATGGCGCATTCTGGTGGCATTTGGCGCTTTACCAGCGCTGGCGGTCTATAGCGCGCGCCGGCACTTGAAGGAGACTCCGCGCTTTCTGCATGCGGCCGGGCATGAAGAAGATGAAAGAGGAAATATCATCAAGGCAAAGCATTACGACGAAAAGAAACACTCCATCTCTTTCTGGGACGGCTTCCATCGTCTGGTGAATGACAACAGGTTGCTTAGCCGGTTGGTAGGCGCCAGCGCAGCGTGGTTCCTGATGGATTTCGCCTACTACGGTAATACGGTTTCAAGTCCTCTTGTGCTCCAATTTCTTGGAGCACATGACACGCTGCTGCATAAGACGATGACACAGCTGGTCATTTTTGTGATCTTTGCGGCGCCGGGCTATGCCGTTGCTGCGTTCACCATGGACAAGCTTGGACGTAAAACAATTCAGGTGCTCGGGTTCTTGATGATGACGATTGCCTTTGGCGCAATGGCCCTCATTCCAAACCTTGAGAAACAGGTCCTTCCATTTATGATCATTTATGGAATCAGCTTCTTTTTCACCGAATTCGGGCCGAATGCCACAACATTTGTTTATCCGTCAGAGATATTTCCTGTACGCGTACGAACCACCGGTCATGGCATTGCAGCAGCAATGGGCAAGTTAGGAGGCTTTGTCGGCGTTTTTACGTTTCCCTTCCTGATGCGCTGGCATGGCCTGTTGTCAGCTGAATCAAGCGCGGCCATAGTAAGCGCACTGGGGGCATTGGCAACGATTTTCCTGCTTCCCGAAACGAAAGGTAAAAGCCTGGAAGAACTTGCATCGGAGCCTGAAACCCCGGTTGAACGGGCAGCCGCCTAAGTGTTTTGAGAGAACCTTTTTCAGGATTGCCATGCGATCCTGCGTAGCCTGCAATTGCAACGAGTAGTGCTGGTTTTCAGGAGCAATACTCAAACGTTTGAATCCTGGCCGGTTTATGTCTCATCCTTAAACAAGGTAAAATAAAAGGTTCTCTTAACATCTCCGCTCATGCCTGAGCGCTTAAAGGAATGAATATGGCTACCGTCCTTGAAACTTCACGACCCACTCTGCGCGTTCCGCATACCCCATTTAAAAATGAACCACTCACGGATTTCAGCAATCCGGTCAATGCGCGCCGCATGCGCGAAGCTCTTTCCAAGGTGCGTTCAGAGCTGGGCCGCGAATATGACATGATCATCGGCAACCGGCTGGTGAAGACGAAGGAGAAGATCAAGAGCGTCAATCCTGCCAAACCGTCAGAAGTGGTTGGCGTGTTCCAGAGCGCTGAACGCGAGCACGTTGAGCCTGCCGTCCAGGCCGCGCAGGAAGCTTTTAAGACGTGGAAATATACTACGGTAGAAGAGCGCGTAGCCCTGCTGCACACAGTGGCAGCCACCCTGCGCGAACGCAAATTTGAGTTCAGCGCATGGATGGTTTTTGAAGTGGGGAAGAACTGGGCGGAAGCCGATGCCGATATTGCTGAAACCATCGACTTTGCCGAGTTTTATGCGCGTGAGGCGCTGCGCCTGGGCAAATCAGAAACGCCGGTACAACTGCCGGGCGAGCGTGACTCGCTGGTTTATATTCCTCTGGGTGTAGCGGCCGTTATTCCACCGTGGAATTTCCCCTGCGCCATCATGGCTGGCATGACGATGGCCGCCATTGTTTGCGGCAATACCGTGGTGCTCAAGCCCTCACACGATTCACCAGCCATTGCGGCCAAGTTCTTTGAAGTGCTGCAGGAATGCGGCCTGCCGGACGGCGTGGTCAACTTCTGCCCCGGTTCCGGCCCAGGTTTTGGCGCCGGACTGGTTGAGCATCCGCAAGTCCGCTTTGTTGCCTTTACCGGATCAAAAGAAGTTGGGCTTGATATTAACCAGCGCGCCTCAACTCCGCGCCCCGGCCAAAAGTGGATCAAACGCACCATCCTTGAAATGGGCGGCAAAGACTCCATTATTGTTGATGCCGATGCCAACCTTGACGCCGCTGTGGAAGGCGTGGCCCTGTCTGCTTTTGGCTTCCAGGGACAGAAGTGTTCGGCTTGCTCGCGTGCGATTGTGGATGAAAAAGTTTATGACGTTTTTGTTGAGCGCCTGAAAGACCGCGTGAGCAAGATTGCCGTGGGCGATCCCACCGAAAACAAGCCGATGGGCCCTGTAGTGAGCGAAAAAGCCTACAAAAGTATTTTGAACTACATTGAAGTAGGCAAGAAGGAAGGCCGTTTGATTCACGGCGGCGGCCCGGCCAAAGAAGAAGGCGAAGGCTACTTTATCCAGCCCACCGTAATTGCCGACGTTCCACCGAATGCCCGCATTGCCCAGGAAGAAATCTTTGGGCCGGTGCTGGCCGTTATCAAAGCGAGAAACTTTGATGAAGCTCTGGCCATTGCCAACAATACTGAGTTTGGCCTGACCGGCGCAGTGTATTCCACGTCGCGAGAGAAACTGGAGCGTGCCCGCACAGATTTCCACGTGGGGAACCTCTACTTCAATCGCAAATGCACCGGCGCCATGGTGGGCGCCCATCCGTTCGGCGGGTTCAACATGTCCGGCACGGATTCAAAGGCTGGTGGTCCGGATTACCTGCTGCTGTTTACGCAAGCAAAATCCGTGGCTGAAAAAGTGGGCGAGGCGCCAGCCGTATAAGCAAACATTCGTTTCATCCACCAACAAAGAGGGCCGCGAATTCTTCGCGGCCTTTTTATTTTACGAACGCTTCATTCTTGATGAATCCAGCAGCACTTAGTCCAAAGGTGCAGCTACCTTGGGTGTTAAGAATATTTAAGTTGTGAGTCACTGCCGTATCTGTGGGGTTGTTATTAGCGTCCTATGTAACAACAACCAATTTTGTAAATGGGAGTTAGTTAGTGATGAGGAAAAGTTCTGTCTTTTCTGCTCTGGCAGTCATTCTTTTATTCGTATCGGCCGGATTTGCGCAAGACACCAAGTCAGAATTCAGCGTTCAGGGAACCATTGATCTACCCCAGAACCAGGACAATATTGACATCCCGCATCATGCCACAGACAGCGGCGGCCTGATGCTGGGCTATCGTTACCACCTCAATCCAATCTTCGCCATTCAGGGCGATTACGGTTATACCCGTGACACACAACAGTATTTTGATCCTGTCTTTGGCGAAACCGATATTCAAGCCAACATTCACCAGCTCACGGCGGAAGCCGTGATTACAGCGCCTTCTCACGCCAGGGTGCGGCCTTATGGACTGGCGGGCATTGGCGGTCTTTTCTTCCGGCCCACAAACTCATTTCTGAACCAGTCCATTGGCATTTCCAACCAAACCGGCAATGGCCAAACCAAGGCTGCTTTTGTTTATGGCGGAGGAGTGGACTTAGATCTCCCGCATTTCATGGCCTTCCGGGCGGAGTACCGTGGATACTTCTTCAAGATCCCAGACTTCCAGATTCCGGGACTTGCTTCTGATAACTTCACCCATTTAGCGCAGCCATCGGTGGGCGTAGTTTGGCGGTTTTAAGGAGCTTGCTTTGGCTGGATTGGGTAATCTAAGTGGCTCGCAGGCAGGCTGGGACTCTGGTTCCGGCCTTTCTGTTATAAGAACGCGAGTGATGCTGGATTAAAAATGCCGCATCAGATCAGAAAACTTTTCCACCTGAAGCAGCTTAACGCCATGCGGCGCAGGATTCACGTTCTCATGCTCCAAAATCCATGTATTGTCATGCGGCACAAAGACGGCATTGATGCCGGCGGCCATTGCCGGATTGATGTCTGACTTGGGGCTGTTGCCGACCATCCATGTGGTTTCAGCAGGGAAGTTGTATTTCTCAATGATTTCGCGATAAGCGGAAGCATTTTTCTCCATCACAATTTCCACGGCGGCAAAGTATTCTTTCAGGCCTGAGCGCTCCACCTTGCCGGATTGTTCCGTGATGTTGCCCTTGGTCATCACCACAAGATGGTGGCCACGACGATTCAGGTAATCCAGCGTCTCCGGCACGCCGGGGATCAATTCCATGGTGCTGGTGGAAACGCGGTGGGCAAATCCCCAGATGAATTCATGCAGTTCTGGCGTAATGGGCCGCTCGGCGAGCCGCTCAAAGCAGGTAACCAGGGAATGCGCAAAGCTGTGGGAACCGTACCCATGCTTCAGGATGTTTTCACGTTCCACATCATTCAGGAAAAGCCGCACCTCCTGCGGGCTCAAGTGCTGATGGTTCAGACGCTCAATAAAAGCGGCGATGGTCTGCTCAAAATAGATATTGTTTTCCCAGAGCGTGTCATCGGCATCAATGAGCAATGTTTGCGAGGATAAAGGCATGGATGGGTGAACAGCAAATCTATCACGGGGCAACGAAGAAAAACTTACCACGGATGAACACGGATACCACTGATTAAAAAGAGGCAAAGAATCTACCGCGGATTTCCGCAGATGAGCGCGGATCAAAACAAAAACCAAAAACCTCAAACGCGGAGGAACGGAGGATGCAGCGGGAATTGAAATAATGAAATGTTTCGACAACTTACCATTTGCATTAGTGCCATAAGTGTGGGACAGGAGTAAGTTTGCCTTTTTCTCCGCAACCCAGTGTCCGTTTGCAGTGAGTCTGCGCTTTGTGCCCCCACGCTGCTAAAATCGCTCTATGAAACTGGAACGCTGGTTTGTCATCCTTCTTGCCCTTGTAATTCCTGACACACTTTTTGCCCAGGCGGGCCGCCGGGCCGCGCCCCCTCCTAAAACAGCCGACAAGTGCCTGCTGAAAGAGAACGTGAATGAAAATATTGCCGCGCAGGTGGCCAAGTTCAAGCTGGTGTCCATGCCGTATAGCGTAGTTGGGCTGAGCGCGCAGGAACGCAGCATGGTCAACAAACTGGTGGAAGCCTCGCAGTTTCTGGATGGAATCTACTGGCGGCAGAGCGATCCTAAGGCGCTGGAGTTGTATAAACAATTGCTTGGCTGCAATCAGGTAATGAACCAGAAGATACGCCGCTTTCTGATGATTAATGGCAGCCGCTATGATTTGCTGGAGAACAACAAGCCCTTCATCGGCAGTGAGCCTTTTCTTCCGGGGCACGCGCTTTACCCTGCGGGCATTACGCGGGAAGAGATTGAAGCGTATGTCGCCAAGCATCCGGAAAAGAAAGCGCAGATTTACAGTCCATACACTGTGGTCAAGCGGCAGGGAACAGAGTTGATTGGCGTCCCTTATCATGTGGAATACAAGCCCTGGCTTACCGGCGCTGCCAATGCATTGCGGCAAGCCGCTGCCCTGAGCGCGGACAAAGCTTTTGCCAACTTCCTGCGCCTGCGCGCCGATGCCCTGCTCACCGACGATTACTACAAAAGCGACCTAGCCTGGCTGGACCTGGAAAATCCCAAGTTCGATATTATTTTTGCGCCCTATGAAACGTATCTGGATGATCTGCTGGGCATCAAGACTTCTTACGGTTCGGCGGTCATGATCCGTAACGACGCGGAAAGCGCCGGCCTGGATACGTTCAAGAAATTTGTTCCAGAAATTCAGGATGCGCTGCCGCTGGCGCCGGAAGACCGTCCGTCACTGCAGGGCAAGAGCACGCCCATGGAAGTAATGGATGCCCCAGCGCGCGGCGGTGATTTGCGCCATGGCTATCAGGCCGTTGCGGACAATCTGCCAAATGATCCGCGCATTCATCAGGAAAAGGGCACGAAAAAAATCTTCTTCAAAAATTACATGGACGCCCGGGTGAATTACATTGTGCTGCCCATTGGCAAACTTTTGATGAAAGAAGACCAGGCGGCGCTTGCCAGCATGGATGGTTATCTGGCGGTGGTGCTGATGCATGAAATCTGCCATGGGCTTGGTCCGGCGTATGCGCGCACCAGCAAGGGGCAGGCGGATATTCGTGAGTCAATTGGTCCGACCTATGCCGGACTGGAAGAGGCCAAGGCGGATATAGTCGGCTTGTTTGCCCTGAACTGGCTCATGGAAAAAGGCACCATACCGAAAGATAAGGCGCAGGAGTTTTATGCTTCCCATGTTGCCGGAATCTTCCGTACTGTGCGCTTTGGCGTGGCAGAGGCCCATGGACGTGCTGAGATGATGGAGTTCAACTATCTTGCCGAGCAGGGGGCCATTACGCACGATGCGCAGAGCGGCAGATATGCAATTGATTTCACAAAGATGCCGCAGGCCATTGCCGCGCTGGCCAAGGAACTGCTGGAAATTGAAGCCACCGGAGACAGGAACCGCGCTGAGCAATGGTTTAAGAAATATGATTCCATGCCATCTGAGTTAAAATCGGCACTAGCGAATGTAAAAGATGTGCCCGTCGATATCGACCCAGTCAGCGCATTTACGGAGCAAATTCCATGAGGTCAGTACCGGAAGCGCAAAAGGAAGAACGCCGCAAATTTGAACGCGTGGACATTGCGCACCAGGCGCAAGTCCTTGTCCTGGATGTGAAGGGCGAGAAGGCCGGTGTGCTGCGCCAACTGGCGCGCGGTGGCTTTATGATGGAGCCGGAAAAGACATACAACGAAGACACAAAGCTCTATGCTTTTACTATCCATGAGCCTACGGAAGACATTCGCGTCCGAGTCAACGCCAGGCTCCGTTTTTCTGATCCGCAATATGTGGGGTTTGAATTTGCTGAGCTGGACCCTGATGCCGCTGTAGAAATTGGGCAGATCATCGGCAAGTATTACGAGCACAGCAAGGTCTAGCTAACTGAAGCCAAGGCTGCTTCCGGTGCGGGCTATGCTTCACGTGAAGCAGGCTGTCACCGCTTTCACATCCATTACAAACGTAACAATGCTCCTCATTAAAGCTGCCCTGTTTCCCTGCCGATGGGGAAACACAGGAGCAGACCGCTTTTACCGATGCAATACATGGCCCGACAACCGATTCTTGATGCCGACGAACAAACCGCCGGTTATGAGCTGCTTTATCGTGCGGCAGCGGAATCTTTTGCGCGCATTGAAGATCTTGATACGGCTGTGCGCAGTGTTCTGGAACAGGTCATGGTGCTGGGGTGCCGGGAGCTTTCCGGCGGCAACCGCTTATATATCAATTGCAGCAGGGAAGTGCTGGCACGCGAGTACATCAACGTGTTTTCGCCGGCGGATATTGTGGTGGAAATTCTTGAGTCGGTAGAGCCCACTCCGGCGGTGATTTCCGCCTGCGAGCACCTGAAAGAAGCAGGGTTTACCATTGCGCTGGATGATTTTATTCCTGGCCCGCAAAACCTGCTCTTGCTGCCGTTCGCCGACATCATCAAAGTGGATTTCAGAAGCACGCCAGAAAAGAAACGCAGGGAAATTGTTGATCGCTACGGCAAGAATGCCGTGATGCTGGCGGAAAAGGTGGAGACCCGCGCTGAATATCAATCGGCGTTGAAGATGGGCTTTAAACTTTTCCAGGGATATTTTTTCTGCGAACCTGTTTTGCTGGTGAACCGGCAGCTATCGCCGACGCAACTAAATTATCTGCGGTTGATGGAGCAGGTGGCCCGGCCGGAAATGGATTTCCGCCAGGTGGAAGACATCATTAAGGCTGATCCGGCGCTCTGTTTTCGCATGCTGCGGTACTTAAATTCCTACGCGTTTTGCCTGCGGACGCAAATTACTTCTATTCGCCATGCGTTGACTCTGCTGGGCGAGCACCAGGTCCGCCGCTGGATTGCCGTGGCCTGTGTTACCTCCGCGGCGGAAGACGGCTCGCGGGCGCAGATATCCTCAGCATTGATGCGCGGACGCCTGGGTGAACTGCTTGCGCCGAAGCTGGGCGTGAAAGGGTATGAACTCTTCCTGCTGGGCCTGTTTTCAATGATGGATACAATTCTCGGCATGCCTTTGGCGCAACTGCTCACAAAAATCCAGGTGCCGCCCGAGACGGAAAAAGCCCTAACGGGAAAGCAGAACCGATTACGGGAAATTCTTGACCTGATCATTGCTTATGACCGGGGCAACTGGGAAAAGACGCATACGCTTTGCGCCAAGCTTTCTCTGGAAAAGGAAATCCTGGCGGACGACTATATACGCGCCGTGCAATGGGTGGACCTGGTGCTGGGACTGGCGAATGAGTCACCGGCGACGATCAGCCCGCCGCCTCAAACACACCCCACACAAGGAAATGGTTTGCGGCCAATGTAGTGCCCGGCGGTTAACATGCCTTCACGCTGTTAGCTTCTTCAATTCTTTTCGCTGTCAGTTTCTTTTACGCTCTCCTGCCGCAATCGAGCGGATGTTCTTACCGTAAGCAGGACAACAATCATAAAGGCCAGTACTACGGCGCATACCGCGGCGAAGAAGCCAATCCCCGGCAACTGATTTCCAGCTGGATAATAAGGCGATAGGAAATGCATTTTCGTGCTGTTCTTCTTTCTTTTTTGAATCTTTCAATGCGATGAATGGGCCCAAGATTTGTTAATAAACTTTAATCTTTCTGCTATGATCCCATGCACAAAGAAGGCCCACCGCCGGCCTTAACGGATGCCTGCGGTGGGGTTGGTAAAAGAGGAATCTCCTTATACTGTCTGCCAACGATTGAGTGTGCAACGTTATGGAGTGCAGCGATCAAGGGTGGACAGAGGAGAAATTTACACCGATGTTAGGGTGGAATGCAAGCCAAAAAAGGGGCCGTGAAAAAGTCCATGCCGGAGGCCCAGGCAAAACTCGGCGAACGGGTGCGCCAGTTGCGGGAAGAACGCGGCTGGTCACAGGAAGGCTTTGCCCATGAAGGCCAGCTCGGCCGTTCCTTTGCCGGAGCCATTGAACGCGGCGAAAAAGACATCCGCCTGAGCACCCTGATCAAGCTGGCTAAAACCCTGGGCGTCAGCCTTTCCCAGCTTTTCAAGGGAATAGACACTTAGCGAAGCAGGCTCTTTCGCAGGTATACTCCCCTTCAGTCGCGCTTGCTCTGCGGCTTTGATCCGCTTTTCTTTCTGCCGGCATTTGTCTTTTTAGAGGAAACGCCCGCGCCGCTCTGCATGTTGGGGCCAGCGCCGGTCCGCCGCCCGGAACTGCCTCCGCTCATGGATTCCGCGCCGCGCTGGTGGTGTGGTTGTTTGCTCATTGCCTCTCCTTTGATTCGATCAACCTATTGGCTCGACTGTTGGATTAATTCATTGGTTCGACTATTGCCGCATTGGATCGACTTGCTGACCCAGCTTTCGGACCGATTTATCGACCTGGGATTAGGCTCGCTTCGCTTATTGGTTCGACGAACTGGAGCGCCCGTTCTTTTTCGTCTTGCTATTGTTCGTGCCGGACTGTCCTGAAGAAGAGCTTCCCAGGCTTGAACTTGTGCCGGTGCCGTTTCCCGCCGCGCCTGAACTGGTTGTGCCTCCTGAGGCGTCGGCGCTTCCGCTCTGCCCTGAGCCGCTGCTTTGCGCGCCCTGGCGAGGCTGCATGCCTCCGGAAGTTCCGGCCTTTCCTGTGTCAGCAGGGCCGTTACCACCGCCCGCGTTGTTTTGATTCAGCTTTGGACTTCCGCTGCAACCCACAGTAAGAGCGCCGGCCAGCAGCACGACTGCATAAATCCTAGTCATTGCGTGACAAACTCCTGTCTTTTTTATGTGATGCAGGCCAGAATTCAACAGGAGAAGAGGCAGAGCCACTGGCGTTTCATGACGCATGGGTTGCGCGGAGACCGATTGCAAGCGGATTAATGCCATACCACTGAGCCCAAGACCAGATCAAAACGATTTCACCACGGAGACGCGGAGGCACGAAAGGTTTTAAAACACCTGGATTTATAATGTAGCTAACTGAAAAAGTTTAAACAGAGACACGTATAGCTTCGAGGGTCATTCCAGGGTGAATTCCTATGTCCGACAATAATCGATCATCCCTTAATTTCCCATATTTCATGGACCAAATAGTACCAATGTTCCGGAAAATAATATTTGAGCTATGATCTTTTAACAGCCATGCTTCAGCATAGTAAATGGCTGTATAACAGCATCTGCAATGGCGCTATTTCTATTAATTGCAAAAAACACTCGATCGAGAAATTGACCAACCTGAAGGTCGTCTTCATATGGAATTTGCAGCAATGAACCTCGATTCTTATCTAAGGTTCGCGAATCCACAGTAATAAAGCTTGTTTTTCTAATTTCCTCAACAGCTTCATTTGCAAATCCCTGAAGAAGTCTGCTTACATTATCTGGGGCGAGGGAGTCCTTATCTGCAATTAATTTTGTAACTGAAGAAACCGTCTCCTCGGAAGCCAAGACATTTCGAACTGCCACCTCAACCTGCGAGTAAAATTTATCACCTGACACAAGTGAATCATTTCGCATTGCAGCTACATAGGTTGCTACATCAACTTGAAC
>DASRCD010000796.1:0-4419 GCA_035653315.1 Candidatus Angelobacter sp. | reverse complement strand
CCGCTACCTTGCAACGATCCAGCCTGATAGCCGCGATCCTTCCTTCCTGGACGCGCTGCCCATGTCCCAGGACTATAACGTGATCATCACTTCCCGCGCCCGAGGCAGCCTGCCCAGCGCGCTGTGGTTCAGCTCTTACGTTATTTATATGTAGGAAGAAACCTACAGTATTTATATGTAAGAAGAAATCTACCGCGGATAAACACGGATGAACGCGGATCAGAAATGAAGTGGGTTATTTTATCCGCGTTTATCTGCGTCAATCCGCGGTAAGAATTTTTTCAGATCTGTGTCATCCGTGTTGATCAGTGGTATGGATTTTCATTTGCTGTCGGCTTTCTTCACTTCGCGCCAGGGCTTCATTGCTTTGGTGAACCGGCGGGCAACATCGGTTGCGCCTGCGGGGCCGGAAAATGGCCCTATGCCTTTGCCGGAAAGCAGAACCACCGTGGTGTTCTGGTGCCGCAATTCAAAAGGATAATCCCAGGCAAAGGTGTATCCAATTTTGAGCACCACGTCGGCCACTCTGGGATCATCCACAATGTGAATATTCAGCTTCTGAAATTCTTTGTTCTTCCCCAGTTCAGCCTTGATCTGGTCGCTGCCAAAGTATTGCGCCTCGCGTGCGTCCACGTACATGGTGCGGAAGTTGCTCAGGATAAAGTCTGTGTCTTTTGAGCTTTTAATCAGCTCAGACTTGTCCAGCGCTTCAGAGTTGGCAAGAGGAGCATCAACCATTTGTAGCGCGCGTGTCCTCTCAGCATTCTCCCGGGCCAGCTGGCGCATGCGTTCCGCAGTTTCCGGATCAACCTGTCTGGGTTGGACATTATTTCCGGGTACGTTGATCGTAATATGCACAGGTGCGGCGCTCTGCTCTATGGGTACCTCAACCGCTGTAGCTGGATGCTGGGCTGAACTGGCGGATTGAGCACTACCGTCAGAAGTCTGCGTGCTGGCAGCCGGGGATTGCTGCGGACTGGCACTCTGGCTTTGTCCAAAAAGCGTTAGCGGCGCGGCCAGTGAAAG
Source organism: Candidatus Angelobacter sp. (assembly GCA_035653315.1). GTDB lineage: Bacteria > Acidobacteriota > Terriglobia > Terriglobales > Acidobacteriaceae > Angelobacter. The sequence goes on along the minus strand of DASRCD010000796.1, from coordinate 3,393 downwards.
GATCAATGTAAGGCGAAGGTGGGTTGCGGAAATTTTTGTGAGCGACATGGCGTTTTGGTTCCTCCTGCACGCCAGCATCGGGCAATAAGCGCAGGGCGGCAATGCACCGCGGGTAAAAACCACATCAAGCGCATATCAACCGCAGGTAATCTTGTAAGTAGCTTGTTTGTCTATGGTTAGAGACTAGGCTGACGATGCGAGCGCATGGATTTTCCAATCAGCCCCAGGCCGCCCACCAGCAGAATCAGCATGATCAGGGTATGAAAAAGCGATGTTGGGCGGAAATAGATGTGCATGTTTGCGATCACGCCCGCCAGAATGAACAGGGCCCCGGCAATTGTAAGCAGCCATCCAATGCGGCTGTGGCCATTAAAGAAAAGAATGCCCACGCCAAACAGCAGCGGTATCAGAGTGACGCCAAAACTGTTGCCGCCCCAGAAAGTCCAGTAAGAGCCGGCAACGGTCACCTGGTTGGAGATCAGGTAGCCGCCAACGCACGTCATGATAAAGCCAAGAACAAATTCTCCCAGGCCGCCGGGGGTGCCGCCCACGTCGCTCATGGAACGGTTTTCCATGCCCGGAAGCATAGCAGAAAAGCAGCGGTTTGCAGCTAGCTAATAGCAATGGCATTGAGAGAGTGGGAAAGTCCGAACATGCGTTTAAACACATTTCCCGCGAACCCTGGTCGGCACGATTCAAGATCACACAGAGCCAGCAGCACACATCATGACGGAGAGTATGCCGGATACAAAACGGTAAAGAAAATTGCAAGAATGAATTAGTGAATCACATAAAGAGGAATAGGTGCGTGGTGCGTTCATATAAACACGATTGAAAACTACTGGTCACTGTGAAGCGCGCCATCATAGGCAGCTTCCATCAAGTGAGCGTAAAGCATACCGAGCGAGAGAATTGTCGAACACTTTAAATGCACCGCGTTGGGTGCATTCTGCATTTCGGAAATTGCAACAGCGGTTATGCAAAATTTTTCTTTGCAGCTAAGACACTTAGAATCATTTAGTTGAACCGTATCATCCCTAAAATTCGCCATCCGTACACTCCTAAAAATATTTTTTCGCCATGATACTTGACGAATATGTGTTCATTCGCAATAATATGTCATCTACTTAGAAGGAAACTGAGTATGGACACCGCTAAGATCAAGATACGTATTGGCGATCACGAGTTTGAGGCTGAAGGACCAGCCGAAGTAGTAAAGAGCCAATTCGAGGCTTTTAAAGAGCTTATCGCTATGCAACCTCGGCCTATTTTACTGCCCCAACCAGTAGCAGAACAGCAACTTCCGCAGGATCAAGCACAAGCAATCGCACAAAGCACGATGCAGTTAGATAAAATATTCAAAGTAGAAGGGCGGATCGTTTCCTTAACCGCACATGCTGGGTCACCCGATGATGCAACTCTTTTGCTTATGCTAGGCCAGAAGCAATTCAGGGGAAATGATGCCGTAACAGGGCAAGAGCTAGGGGACGGCCTAGAGCACAGCGGCATAAGGGTCCAGCGCGTAGACCGCATCATGGACAAATTCGTTAAAGAAGGACTTGTGTTGAAGATTGGCTTAGGCAGGGCTACCCGTTACCGTTTGACCAATCCCGGCATGGCGAAGTCCACGGCAGTCGCAAAAGAATTGCTCGGGAATTTGCCCTGAGCAAGTATTAGATATTGAGAGGTTGATATATGAGAAGAGACATAGCCAGCATCAAACGCTCACCCGTGATGTCTGGCAATAACTTGGCCTGATTCGCTTATCTCTTGGCGGAGGACGAATCAGGCCGTGGTGACCTTACTTTTACGGAGGGTTAGCCGAATTGGTGAAGGCAGCGGATTAATCCGTCGCGTTTTCGGACGCTTGCGGGATCGTACCCGCACTCTCCGCCCATTGTAAAACATTTTTGGGGCGAAAGATGATTGTTTTTATTGATGAATCCGGTGATGCCGGAATGAAAGACAAGTCGGGATCGTCGGATCTTTTTGTCATGGTTGCTGTCGTTTTCTATGATCATGAAGAGGCGGCTAAATGCGATACGTGCATCGCCCAACTGCGACGCACTCTGACGAAAAACCAAAGTGGAAACAAAGAATACAAATTCAATAAGTGTGACCGCAAGGAACGTGAAGCGTTTTTCAAGGGCATAGCCCAATTCAAGTTCAATTATGTCGCTATCGTGATAAATAAATCCGCTTTGTATGGACCTGGATTCCAGTTCAAAAGCCCATTTTATAAATTCACTGCAAAACTTCTTTTTGATAATGCTAAGCAGTATCTCTCTGAGGCCATTGTGGTTTTGGACGGGTGCGGCGATAGGGAATTTAGACAGCAGCTGGAAACATACGTAAAGCGCAACGTGAACGCTAAAGGCCAAAATGACATCATAGCCAAGTTAAAGCTGGAGGCATCGCATTCGAATAACCTGTTGCAGCTCGCGGATATGATTGTAGGCGCAGTTGCAAGAAGCTTGCGGAGCGACAAGAAGGATGCTCCTGTTTACAGAGGGATGATCTATCGGAAGGAGCTTCTCGTAAAAGTGTGGCCAAAAAAATAACCCGCTAACCTATCCCTTACGGGCACGCCACCTCAAGGGTGACAGTTCGGACAGCGGGCAATTCCGTTTAATATGATGCTATAAACGCGTTAAAAATGCAAGCATTAATGCCCTTTTTCGCGCGTATACGCCAAGTTAACGCTTCGATTTCTTATGGCCGTGCCCCCCTATATATGAGTGCCTTATCTGAGGTTTAGATAAGCGGAATGGAAGAGAATTCAGGGATGACAGTCCCCGGCGGGTGTTTAACGTCTGTGTCGAAGGGATAATCACCCTTCTTACGGCGTCACTGCTGCGGGAACCATCCTGTGTTTTGCCAGCAGGCTGCCGGTAGCGTGGTCCACCTCGGCCAGCGCTTTCTGGTAAGCAATCTGCGCCTGCACCAGGCTTTGCTCGGCCTGCGATAGCTGGTTCTGCGCGTCCAGCACAAAGAAGATGGTCTGCGCGCCAAGCTGGTATTTGCGCTCTTCCGCGGCCAGGTTTTTTGCTGAAAGATCGCGCGACTCCTGCGCGGCGGTAATCACCAGTTCAGCCTGCTCCAGGTCATGCACGGCATTTTTCACCTCCGTGCTGATGCTCTGCTGAACGCTGCGTTTCTGGTAAAGGTCGCGGCGCTTGGAAACCAGCGCGGTCCCAAGATCGGCGGCGGCGGAGCTGTTGTGCATGGGAAAACGCAGTTGCAGGCTCAGGCCGTAAGTAGGAAAGTTGAAGCCGCCAAGCTGTGAGAGCGAATCGAAAAAGCCGCCTTGCGAAAGCAGCACCGGAGTTGTGCCGGAATTATCAAAGAAGATGCCGCCAAGGCCGCTGCTGGTATAAGTGGCGCTCAGGTTCA
>DASRCD010000795.1:0-15464 GCA_035653315.1 Candidatus Angelobacter sp. | reverse complement strand
AACACTTTAGGCCCTTGCGGAAAACCCAGCTATCCATACCTTGCTTTCAAACTACTTTTTCATCCATGTCTTGCTAACCCATGTTAAGGCGAATTCTGTTAATCATTTGCGCGCGGCTAGTCCTAAATTATAAAAAAACTTTAATAGCATTTACCTCTTAAGTAGTTGGAGAATGCCGCCTTTGCTCTGGAACTTTTTTCATCTTCTACTCTGGATCAGTACAGCTTCAACACTGTACTTATGACCGCGCACGGAAGTGAGTATCCATAGCAGTTTTACATGTTATGCTCGAACCTGCCACCCGTCTTAAAAATGCACGATTTACAGCAGGAGTTAACCAAAGAATGTATTCCTCCGCTACGGCCCGTTTACGTGTACTTACATGGGCGCTGACATTTTTATTGCCGGGAGCAGCCTGGGTTTTTGCGAAAACCAGCTTGCCTTTTTTTCATCCCGGCATTGGGGTCTTTTTTGTAGCTGCCGCCTGCATCTCCGCTCTGATTGGCGGATTGCCTTCGGCACTGGCCGGTATTGTCCTTAACATTGCTGCTCTGAACGCGTTTGCTTATCTCTACCAACCACAGGTTTCAATTTATAACAATGAACTCTGGTCAGCTCTGCTGCTCACGGTGGCCTTGATTATTGGATTGGCGCGCCAGAAATGGTCCGCGGCGGAAATGCTGGCGGGCAGGCTGAGCAGAGACCTTGCGCGTTTGCGCGATGAATTGGAGTCGCAGCGCAGCGACCTCAAACGCTTTCACGACCTCAGCGTTCGTCTCTCCAGCAATCTTGAGTTGCAGCGTCTGCTGAATGACGTGCTCGCCTCGATTGCGGCATTGCAAAAAACCGATCTGGCCATGCTATTGCTCCTGCCACAGCATTCCAGCAAGGCCCTGCAGGTGGCCACATATGCTGGATTTACACCGGAACAAATCAAGCTCTTTGGCGAGTTGCCGTCTTCCTTTTTCTCGCCGGACCGTCGCGTGCTGATTGAAGACATCAATAAATCGGGGACTTACTTTCCCTTTGTTGATGCGGCTGAAAATGTAGGCTTCCGCTCCATCTTCAGCGCTCCAATCGTCAATGTCCGGGGAGAAGCGCTGGGCGTAGTTGTAACTTTTTTCCGCAAACCGCATTTACCCAGTGAACGCCAGTTTCGCCTGGTAGAGCTTTATACGCAGCAGGCTGCCAACGCTCTGGACAATGCGCGCCTTTATCATGATTCCCTGCAAACGCTTGCTGCTGAACAGCGCCGCACCGCCGTTTTGCGCTCTCTTTCAGAAGCTTCCGTAAGAATCAATTCCGTGACCGCCCTGGATTCTCTTTTGCAGGTCATTACTGACCAGGCGCGCAATATTATCGGCGCGCGACAGGCGCTGGCCACTTTGCTGCCCAAAGGCGCGTGGAACCAGAGCATCACCTGTGTTTCCGTGGCGGAAGGTCATGAGCCGCTGGAGTTTGCCAAAGAGAGTTCTGAAATGTTTATGCTGGCCTGCAATCTGAACAAGCCAGTCCGGCTCAATGCAGGTTCACAATCGCCAAATTGGGGGCCGGTGAGACGCGCGACGGATGCCGCGCGCTACGGCTGGCTGGCCGCGCCGCTGCTTACCCGCGACGGACGCAATCTTGGCCTGATTCAGCTTTCGCAAAAGCTCAATGGCGAATTCACCCCCGATGATGAAGCCATTCTTGTGCAGTTGACGCACATGGCATCCGTGGCCATTGACAACGTGCGCCTGTACCGTGAAGCACAGGAGCAGATTGCGGAAACCAGGCGCGTGCAGGAAATGCTGGAACGCGGTAAAGAGAGCATGCAACTGGCGCAGCAGTATGTGGGTATCGGCATCTGGGAATGGGACCTGCAAACCGGAGAGCTTGTGTGGTCAGATGAGATTCGCCGGCTGCATGGTATTCAGGTGGAAAAATTTGATGGCCGCTACGAAAGCTGGATGGACAGCATTGTTCCGGAAGACCGGCAGCAGGTGCACCAGTCAATTACTGAGGCATTGGTGCAAAAGGGCGAGTATGAAGTGCAATATCGCGTGGTGTTCCCGGATAAAAGCCTGCATTGGCTGGAAGCGCGCGGCCGCACCATTATGATGAATGATTTACCCGTGCGCATGCTCGGCGTGGCCATGGATGTGAGTTCGCGTAAAGCTGCCGAGCAGACGCTTCGCCAATCGGAAAAAATCGCCGCCACCGGACGTCTTGCCGCGAGCATTGCGCATGAGATCAATAATCCGCTGGCTTCCGTGATGAATGCTTTGTATATCCTGCGGACGAACTCCAAAATTCCGGACTCCGCGCTTGTCTATGTAAAAACAGCCGAAGAAGAACTTGCGCGCGTTGTCCACATTACCAAGCAGACGCTTGGTTTTTATCGGGAAATCTCTTCACCTGTCATGAGTTCTGTGCCGCAGTTATTTGAGGAAGTGATTGCGGCCTATGATGCGCGCATTGAACAGGGGAATATCACCATTCATAAGGACTTCAGCGATGTGGGTCCATTAGCGGCGTTTCCCAGCGAACTGCGCCAGGTTTTCTCTAACCTCATCTTAAATGCCATTGAAGCCAGTTCGGCAAACATCCAGATTCGCGTGCGGCAGGCGCATGATTGCATGGAGCGCACTGGCATCCGCGTGACGGTGGCAGACGATGGCTGCGGCATTCGTCCGGAAAACATGTCACGCATTTTTGAGCCGTTCTTCTCCACTAAGGATTCCAAAGGCACAGGCCTTGGCTTGTGGGTAAGCCAGGGCATTGTGCAAAAACATCAGGGTATATTGCGCGTGCGGAGCCGGGTGGACGAACAGCATCACGGCACCTGCTGCACCGTGTTTCTTCCCTTTGCCGCCCAAGCCGACATGACTACGGAGGATGGACCTGCCATCGGGAGTCCAACACCGGATGTGCTTATAAAAAGCGCTTCCGGTACAGGCGACGACCGTTCCGTGGCGTAAGGCAGTTCCTATTCGTAGCGCCAATACCACCATCGGGCCCACTTTGGCCGCTCGGCGAAGACCATGGCTGCTAGCTGCTATGCATTCGTCTGCATAATGACGAAAGTACCAGAACAGGCAAACCCGTTTGTTGAATTGAAAGCACTTATAATCTGGGGCATAATCACAGCAATCATTAGAAGATTTAATGCTCAGTAAATAAAGAATTTTGGGGTATCCTAGTACTCGCCTTAAGTAGTTACTTTTGTTCTATGCCTACAGTAAGAACAAATTACGCCAGCAAGAGACGGGCCCTGAAGCACGCAGGATTCTCACTGGTTGAGGCGCTTGTGGTGGTGATGGTGATTCTGATTATTGCGGCCATTGCCATTCCCAGCCTGCTACACGCAAAGATGCGCGCGAATGAAGCTGCCGCACTGGCATCGGTAAAAACCATTCAGTCCGCTGAAATCCTGTACAACAATACTTATCCAGAGATAGGTTTTGCCAGCAGCCTGGCCAACCTGGGAAGCCGTGGCACTACTTGCGAAAGGCCTACCAGCACAGCCGCTTGCATCATAATGGATGATTCGCTTACCAGCGGCATAAAGAGCGGCTATATTTTTGACATTGTGGGCGATGGCAACAAGCCAAGCATGGCTTATACGGTGAATGCCACGCCGGAATCGGCAGCTACAGGCCGTTGCTCTGTAACCGCCGATCAGGGTGGAAACATCGCCTTTGTGGCTCCTGGAACGGACCCGGGAGGAGCACGTTCCATGGGTTCAGGTTCCGGTGGCGGCTGCAACCTCTAGACTGCTGGTCTTGCCCTAGCAGCGCTCTACCTGATAATCGTTAGTCTGCTTTTACCGGAACCGAGACACGCGTATTTTCCCAATCCAAATTAAGATCGGCGGCATTCTCACCTTTTTTGTCGAACGAAATAGTGAATTGCTCCACCGTCTGAGGGAGTGAACTCTTCTTCATGTCGACGCGCGCCAGGTCCTGCGATTGATCATATTGGGTTCCCCACTGGCCGGTCTGCTTGTTGATGATCAGCTTCCACGTACCTTCTGAAGGCAGACTATACAGCGTGTATTTGCCGGCTGGGACTTTCACCCCGCCAATGGTCAGATCAGTTTCAGTGGTCAGCGCTGTAGCTTCATTTGCGCCGGTGCGCCATACCTTGCCGTAAGGCGCCAGTTCCTGCCCTACTTTTCTGCCTTTAAGAGAAGGCCTGCTGTAGTCAATGGTGACCTTTTTACCTTTGAGCGTTACTTCGGCCGTGGCGGGAGGACTGGGACGCTTGCTCTTGTCCTGAGGCGGTTGCTGTGCGACAGCCAAAGCCGCCATGAGCACCATGAGAATAGAGACTCCAAATGCTAAATACCTGCACTGCATGTTTACGTTTCCTTTCCGGATCAGGCAATTTATTATCGCCTGACAAAATAGATTTCAGCCAGTAAGTGCTTTTATAAGCGTTCCGCCACGGCCTTTCGCACTGGCAGTGCGAAAGCACCAAAGTGCATGGGACACGCTGTACCAGGTGCTTCTTTTCATATTACCGGGCGTCACATAAAGTTATACCGAACTTATCCGCAGAAAAGCACGTTGGAATTGAGGCATGCCATGAAAAAGCATAAGGCATTATTTGCGTTTGTTTTTTGGGCTGCGCTTGCCGTCCAGGGACAGACAACAACAGCGCCGCAATCAGCCCCCGTTCATCGCACAACAAAAGCGGTGAATTACCGCCTGCGCGGAGACACGGTGAAAATTGATTTTCACGGGACTGAACTGATGCAGAATGCCTCCGGTGAAGCGAAGATCTCGGGTAAAAAGAGCAACGTTGAAATCGACGCCAAGTTTGACGGCTTGGATGATCCCACCAAATTTGGCCTGGAATATCTTTCACTCGTGCTGTGGGCCATCTCTCCTGAAGGACGCGCCGTGAACCTGGGCGAACTGGTGGTGGACCACAACAGCAGCCACGTAAAAGCAATCACAGACATGCAGACATTCGGCATGATTGTTACAGCCGAGCCTTATTTCGCCGTGAACCAGCCCGGCAACATGGTGGTGATGGAAAATATTGTGGGCGCAAGCACTGTGGGCCGCCAGGAAAACATTGACGCCAAATATGAGCTGCTGGGGCGCGGGACTTACTCTTCCACCAATACAAAAATACAGGATGCAATTTTCGGCATCGACCGCAAAACGCCGCGTGTGCTTTTTGAAGCGCGCAATGCGGTAAGAATTGCCAATCTGGCTTCTGCTGACAAATATGCTCCCGCGATCCTGACAAAAGCCACGGAACAATTGCGCCAGGCGGAAGAGGCTTATGTCCAAAAGCGCGATAAGAGCACGGTGGAAACACTGGCGCGTGAAACTGTGGGCACGGCTGAGGAAGCCCGCGTAATGGCAGTAAAGCAAAAAGCGGAAGACGAAGCACAGGCCAAGGCTGCGGCAGATAAAAAAGCCGCTGAGGAGCGCGAAGCCAAAGCCCGCCAGGATGCATTGGAAGAAGCCAAGCGCCGCCAGGACGCAGAACAGGCACGCCAGCAGGCCGAGCAGGCACGCGCCCAGGCGCTTGCCGCACAGGCAGATGCGGAGCGCATGAAGGCGGAAGCAGAAAAAGCGCGTCAGGCTGCCGAGCAAGCCCGCCAGGAAGCTGATGCTGCCCGCGCCGCAGCTGAAGAACAAAAGCAGGCCCTGGCGGTGGAAGCGGAAAAAGCCCGCAAAGCAGCGGATGAATCGGAGAGACTTCGCCAACAGGCGGAAAAAGAAAAAGCCGACCTGCGCGCCCAGTTACTGCAACAGCTCAATACGATTCTGGCCACACGCGACACCGCTCGGGGCTTGATCGCCAATATGTCTGACGTTCTTTTCAAAACAGGCAGCTATGAACTGCTTTCAGGGGCGCGTGAGCGCCTGGCCAAGGTGAGCGGCATTGTCATCGCGCATCCGGGTTTGCATCTTGAGGTGGAAGGCCACACGGACAGCGTTGGCAGCGACGATTATAACCAGCAGCTCTCAGAAAAACGCGCCAGTGCCGTCCGAGACTATTTGGTGCAACAGGGCATTGCAGATGATGCGATTGTAGCGCGCGGACTGGGCAAAACTACGCCGGTAGCAACCAATGACACGCCGGAAGGACGCCAGCAGAATCGCCGGGTAGAACTGGTGCTCTCAGGCGACGCCATTGGCATGAAGACGGCCGATGCGAGCGTTCCAAAATAGGATGGTTTCCACCCGCTTCGTAAAAATTCTTGCTGGAAGAAAGCTCCGTCTATCGCCTATTGCGGGCTAAATAGCCGCTGGGCGGATTTCGTCGCGCCGCTGCAAAATTTTTGAGACTGATTTCAGAACGCCTTCGCGCGAATCGCCTGTGACAAAGGAATTTCCATCAATGTCCGGGCGGATTCTGCCCATTTGCAGGATCGGCGCTTCAGGAAGATAGTGCCTTACCGTGAGGCCAATTGCCTTTTTCATTCTTGGTTCAACACTGTCTGAGATGAGCACCACATCAAAAGGCTGGCTATGGCATGCCTGATCAACATCTTTCAAGCTGCATGCCGTCTTTACGTGATAGCCTGCTCGCTGGAGCCATTCCAGGCGCAGACGCAGGGCCGGTTCAGTTGCCACGATCAACAGGATCGCTGCTGCAAGGGGAGTGGTTTGAGACATTTAATAAAGCACTTTCATTGAACGAAAAAATCAATAAACATACTGTAAATCGATTTTTGGTTTTAGAACAGGGCGGCTGAATATTGCCACGTATTTTCAATAATTTAGGAATTTGATAGAGGGCTTATCAATTAAAATCTCAAATAATCATCAGGGCTTAGGTTGGAACCTGCCCCTCTTAAAAACAAATAATTCGCAAAGCGATAAATTGCGTTCATCTGCAACCTTGAAACTTTTCATCTGCTGAAAAGTAATTTGAGATACGGGCAACAAGCTCAATTCTAAAAAAAGGATTTTCATGGCTTCCTCTCCCCAAACTCCGGCAGCTTCACCCTATACGATGAAGACCATTTTTAAGAACAAGCCGTTCCGGACCATGTGGATGGCGCAGTTCGTGAGTGTATTTGGCGATTTTCTGGCGCTGTTTGGAGTGATTGCCTTAATCACTTTCCGCTGGCACGGCAGCCCGGTACAGGTAACGGCCGTGACGATCGCTTACATGCTTCCGATCGCGATCATCAGTCCGATTGCCGGTGTTTTTGTTGATCATTGGAATGTAAAACGGCTGATGGTTGCCAGTGACCTGATCCGCGCTGTGCTGATCATCTTCCTGGTGTTTGTGCATAGCGTGCCGCAGATTTGCGTTATATTTCTGGTCCTCAGCACGGTTTCCAGCTTCTTTGCCCCGGCGCAGTCTGTGACCATCCGCACTTTAGTGCCGCCGGAAGGACTACTTGCCGCCAATGCCTTAATGACGCAGGCGTTTTATATTGTCCGGCTCCTGTCTCCCACAGCGGCGGGCGCGCTGGTCGCGTGGCTCACGGAAAAGGCCTGTTTCTATCTGGATACGGCGAGCTTTGTTTTTTCAGCCCTGATGATTTCCACTCTGCTGATTGTGCGTCCGGCGCGTGAGAAGACGGAGAAGACCTTTCAATCGCTTACCCAGGATTTTCTTGCAGGGAACAAATTTATCTTCACCCATGCCGGACTTGCATTTGTATTTATCGCCATGGCCGTAGCCATGTTTGTGCTGAGCTCATTCAGCCCGCTGATTTCCATTTATATTCGCGATTCATTGCACGCGGGGCCAAAAATGTTTGGATTCATCAGCGCCATGGTGGGCGTGGGCATGATTACGGGAACACAGTTTCTCAATCGCTTAACGCGCAGCCGCGCCAGCTCCCATGTTGTGCTGGTGGGATTATTTGCCCTTGGCCTTGGCGCAGCGCTTCTCGGGTCATTTGAAAATTCATTGATGGCCGCACTCAGCACTTTCACCATGGGCTTTGCCATTGCCTTTGTGTGGGTGCCGGCACAAACCATGTCACAACAGGAAACGCCGCCTGTGATGGTGGGACGCGTGACCAGCAGCTTTATGTCTCTGATTTCTATTGCCCAGGTGCTTGGGTTGCTGCTTTCCGGCTATCTGGCGCGGGCACTTGGTATCCGGCCATTGTTTATGGCCTGTGCCGGCTTTTTGGCGCTACTTTCCGCCGCAGGATACCTGATATTGCGTGGCCGGACCAGCAACGTTAATAGTCCGGTAGCAGCAGAATCTGCGCAAAAATCCACTGCTGTAAGCTCAAAATAGGCAGTGCGAAGTCCTCAAATCCTTACTTTCTTAACCGCATGTTACTTTCGTACTTTGTCAGTTGAAACGGCTTTGATTAGCATCCACTCATTGTCGGCTGCGTTCCGGTAAGCATGGCACGCTAAAGCGCAGGCGACCAGGAGTATCAAAGGTGAATTTGAGTTCCATGCGACGGCATGCAAGTGCACGATGGATTGGAACTGTCGCAACTATCTGCCTGCTCATCACATTATTATTTTGCTCGTCCCCTGCGCTGGCTCAGGCAAATTCGCGCAAGCTGAAAACGCGGGTTGATCCTGTATATCCTGAGGTGGCCAGAAGAAACAACGTCCGCGGCACTGCGCGGGTTGAGTTGGTCATTGCACAGGACGGCAGAGTAAAGGATGTGAAAGTACTCGGCGGCCATCCCATTCTGGTTGAGGCCGTGATGGAAGTAATCAACAAATGGAAGTATGAACCGGCAACAGAAGAATCCACTGTTATCGTCAAGTTTGATTTCGGTCTGTAAATCCAAATTGCTCGACTAATCTCTCCTGATTTTTGGCCTGAAGCGTTCAGGCCTTTTTTATTTTTCCCTGCCTGTTTGCTGCACACATGCTAATCCGTTCATCCATACGGTTTCTCCGAGTGCGTAACGCTCAACTATTAACGTTTATTTAGAAAATAGCGTGGTTGATGCAGGCGTCGATGCCGCCCGTTCTGTTTCGTTATAATCAATATTCAACCTATTCAAGGAGATTCCATTGCAGCAAGCAGAAATCGGCATTATGGGCGGCAGCGGTCTGTATTCCATGCCCGGACTTACAGACATCCGGGAAGTCACAATTCAAACTCCCTTTGGCGAACCATCAGACGCTTACGTGCTCGGCACGCTGGAAGGGCGCAAGGTGGCATTTCTGGCCCGCCATGGCCGCGGACACCGCATCATGCCTTCAGAGATTAATTTCCGCGCCAACATATATGGCATGAAAGACCTGGGCGTGGAGCGTATTTTGTCACTCTCTGCCGTGGGATCACTCAAGGAAGAACATAAGCCAACCGATTTTGTGATCCCTGACCAGTTCATTGACCGCACCATCCACCGCATTTCTACCTTCTTTGGACATGGCATTGTGGCGCACGTCGCATTTGGCGATCCCATCTGCCCGGAAGCCGCCGAGGCATTTACGCAATCCTGCAAAGACATTGGAGTGGTCGGGAAAAAGGGCGGGACATACATCTGCATGGAAGGGCCGCAATTTTCCACTCGCGCGGAATCCAATTTGTACCGCAGCTGGGGCGCTGACGTAATCGGCATGACCAACCTGCAGGAAGCCAAGCTCAGCCGCGAAGCCGAGATTTGTTATTCCACATGCGCCATGGTGACGGACTATGACTGCTGGCACCAGGGGCACGAAGATGTGACCGTTGACCAGGTATTGAAGGTTGTTCGCGAGAATGCAGAGAACGCCGCAAAGGTAGTGAAGCACGCCATCGCCATTATGCCGAAAGAGCGTAAATGCGCCTGCGGCTCTGCGATGAAATATGCCATCCAGACTGACAAAGATAAAATTCCCGCAGCCACCCGACAGAAGCTGGCCTTGCTGCTAGATAAATATCTGGGCAAAGGCCAGGAAGCGAAAGCTTAAAAACTGAACTTTTTATGATGAAGGGCGTCCTGATTTATTAGTCCGGGCGCCTTTTCATTGCCATAGTAGGCACTCCCCTTGCAGCCAGAGCTATCCTCGGCTGCACATTACGCTAATAATGAATGCGAGTGCTTTGCCGCAAATGAACCATAGCCTTCTATATTTATTGCCGCAACTTTCATTCAGCAGCGAACTGGCACACAGCTTGTTGCGCCTATTGCTGGCGGCGGTATTGGGCGGATTCATTGGCCTGGAGCGTGAGCTAAAGCGCAGGCCCGCCGGACTGCGCACCAACATGTTTATCTGTGTGGGCGCGGCCATGTTCACCATACTTTCCGCGCAGCTGGCGGATAAATTCGGCGTTGGGGATCACACCCGCATTGCGGCGCAGATCATTCCCGGTATTGGCTTCATTGGGGCAGGCTCCATTCTGCACGCAAAATATGGCGGCGTAAGCGGACTTACCACGGCCGCGACCATGTTTGTTGTGGCTTCAGTGGGAATGGCTTGCGGCGGCGGACTTTATTTATTGGCGTTTTTCGCCAGCATTCTGATCTTTCTTTCCCTGCGCATATTGGGTTGGGGAGAGCGGCAGTTCAACCTGAAAGCATCGCTGGTCAATTACAGTGTTGAGTCAGAAAAACCAGCTTCCGTCCTGGTGGCTGAAGTCCATTACATTATTGACAAGCAAGGCAAAGAGCTGCACGGCCTGCATCTAGCGCGGGGAAACGGCAAACAGCGCATCGATTTCAGCGTGGAAGCCACCCGCCACGAACACAAAGAGCTGATGGAGACATTGCGTGGCTCAGAAACGCTTAAGAATTTTGAGTTCCGATACGGGTATGATGATGAGTAAAAAATGGTCCCTTTTACCAAAGCTTCCGCCTGTGGCAATGACTTTCTGATCGTGGATGGCCGTTACGCTCCGGCTGATCTGGCCGAATTCAGCCGCCGCATCTGCGACCGCCATAACGGGGTTGGCGCTGATGGCGTGGAGTGGCTTTTTCCTGCCAGCGACGCCGACATACATGCGCGCTTGATCAATGCGGATGGAGGCGAAGCGGAAATTTCCGGCAATGGCACGCGTTGTGTTGCGGCTTACATGGTCAGCAATGGACATGCGGGGAGAATTGCAATCCGCACCGGCGCCGGCGTGAAACATTGCCAGCTGATTTCACGCGATGAGCACAGCTTCCACTTTGAAATGGAGATGGGCAAGCCCCAAGTGGAGAATGCATTCTCTATAAAAACTGCCTACGGCGAGTCCCTTGGGATCCCGCTCTCCATGGGCAATCCTCATTTTGTAATCTTTGTGGAAGAGTTTTCTCCTGACTGGCAGGGTGAAGGCGCGGAGATTGGCCGGCAGCCTAACTTTAAAGAAGGCGTGAATGTGGAGTTTGTCCGCGTCACTGGACAGCATGACATTGAAGTTCGTTTTTATGAGCGCGGCGTGGGAGAAACACAGTCGTCGGGCACTGGTTCCTGCGCTTCTGCCGTAGCATCCATTGCCGCAGGACGCGCGCAATCTCCAGTGAAAGTCCATGCGCCGGGCGGCACGCAGGTTGTGCGCTGGGTGGATGGAAATATTTTTCTGCAAGGGCCAGCCCAGCTGATTTGCCGGGGAGAGTTTCTTGGCTAAAGCAAAGCTCATTCAGCCCCCGGTTTTGCGCAAGGGCGATAAAGTTGGCTTGCTTGCTCCGGCCAGCAGCTTTAACCATGCCGATTTTCTTAAAGGCTGTGACCGCCTGCGCGCAATGGGCTATGAGCCTGTTTACGCACCGGAGATTTTTGATCGCGACCTCTATTTCGCCGGAACAGCCGAGCGGCGTACGCGGGAATTTCAGGACTTGTGGCAGCGCGATGACATTGCCGCCCTGATCTGCGTCCGTGGCGGCTACGGCAGCAATTATCTGCTGGACCAACTGGATTACAAGCAGATGGCTTCACGGCCAAAGATTCTGCTGGGATGCAGCGACATCACTTCCCTGCTCACGGCGATAACCGATCGCACCGGCATGGTGACGTTTCATGGCCCCATGGTGGCCAAAGATATTGCCCACCAAACGATGGATTTACCGAGCTGGAACAATGCTTTTACCGGCGCACAGAACTGGGATATCCCGGTGAACGGAGTTGAAGTTTTGCGCTCAGGTAAAGCCCATGGACGGCTCTATGGCGGATGCCTTTCCATGCTGGTTGCGTCGCTGGGAACGCCGTATGAAATCCAGACGGACGGCACAATTTTATTTATTGAAGACATCGCCGAAAAACCATTCCGCATTGATCGCATGCTGATGCAGTTGCATCTGGCGGGAAAATTGGAGCATGTGCGCGGCTTTGTTTTTGGAGAGATGCTCGATTGCCTTCCACCAAAGGGCGAGACCTATACATTGCAGCAAGTCATCCTGCGGGTGCTTGCGCCATACAGCGCGCCCATTGTTTATGGATTGAAATCAGGGCACGTAACCAGCGGGAATATTACACTTCCCATTGGCGTGGAGGCCGAACTGACGGCGGAAAACTCAGGTGTGACTCTTAAAATGCTTGAGACTTCCACCTTGGCCGTCGCTCAGTAAATTTCCGGTTCACGCAAGCGCGAAAAATCCGTTAATCTTTTATGGTGGACCAACAGCACGTACATATCATTGGGATTTGCGGTACGGCCATGGCATCGCTGGCCGGACTGCTGAAGCAACGCGGGTTTAAAGTCACCGGCTCAGATGCGGCGGCGTATCCGCCCATGTCGGATTTTCTGGCGTCGATCTCCATTCCCATACTCCAGCCATATTCTGAAGCTAATCTAAAGCCGCGCCCGGACATGGTGATTGTGGGCAATGCCATCTCGCGCGGGAACCCGGAACTGGAATATGTTCTGGATGAGCGGATTTACCTGCGCTCCATGCCAGACATTCTTTTTGACTTGTTCCTGCGCACACGCCAGCCTCTTGTGGTTGCGGGAACGCATGGCAAGACCACCACAACTTCCATGTTGGCGTGGATCTTTCAGCATGCCGGCAAAGACCCGTCTTTCCTGATCGGCGGCATAGCAGAAAATTTCGGCAGCAGCTTTGCCATTCGTCAGGGTAAGCACTTCATCATTGAAGGCGATGAATACGACACTGCATTCTTCGACAAAGGCCCCAAGTTCCTGCACTACTTTCCCCAATCCATCATTCTGACTTCAGTGGAATTTGATCACGCTGATATTTATGCCGACCTGAACGCGGTGAAGACCTCTTTCAAACGGCTGGTGAACATGGTCCCGCGCAAAGGCAAAATTATTGCCTATGATGCCAATGAAAATGTGGATGAATGCGTAGCCAAGGCACTTTGCCGGGTGGAGCGCTATGGCATGAAAGAAGGCTCGTTCTGGCGGATCACGAACCTGAAATTTGAGCCATACCGCACCACCTGGACCGTGCTGCGCGATGGCAAAGAGCCGGTGGATTTTGAATTCCCTCTGGCGGGCGAATACAACGTGCTGAATGCCACAGCCGCCGCAGCCATGGCCGCAAACTATGACATTGATCCGGCTGTGATTGTGGAAGCGCTGAAGAACTTTAAAAGCGTGAAGCGCCGGTTAGAGATCAAGGCGGAAGTGGACGGCATCACGATTATCGATGACTTTGCGCACCACCCCACTGCGATTGCGGCAACGTTGACTGCGTTGCGTGTACGCTATCCCAACCGCCGTCTCTGGGCTATTTTTGAGCCGCGATCCAACACGCTGCGCAGAAAGGTGCTGCAAAATGATCTAGTCCAAAGCCTGACACTGGCAGACGAGGTAATTCTCACGCCCATTTTCAAGCCGGAAGCCGTACCGGAAAATGAACGCCTGACCACCAGCGCTGTTGTGAACGGAGTGAATGATGCCGGCAAGTCGGCGCGGGAGCTGCCTGATGCAGACGCCATTGTGAGCGCCACGGCGAGAGAGATGCGCAGCGGCGACGTGGTGGCGATTCTTTCCAACGGAGGCTTTGGTGGCATCTATGAAAAGCTGCCGCGCAAGCTGGAGGAACTTCGCGGCGTGCTGCGTTCATGATCAGAACCATCACTGGTTTTGTCCGCAGCATTTCCGCTCTCCTCTTCTGGATTGTGCTGGTGCCTCCAGCCGCTCTCATTGCTTTTCCCTGGACGTTCATCACCGGCAAAGTTGATTTTCTTTATTGGGTGGGAATGAACCTGGCATATGCAGGTGCGCGCATTGCCGGCGCCAAAGTCAAACTGGTTGGTCTGGACAAAATTGATCCGGCGGGGACATACATATTCATGTCCAACCACGTCTCCAACCTTGATCCGCCGCTGTTAATCCCGCTGATTCCCGGACGCTCGTCTGTGCTGGCAAAAAAAGAAATCTGGCGTATTCCCATACTGGGCAAAGCGCTGGACATGGCGGAGATTGTTCCGGTGGAGCGCAGCAACCGCGACTCGGCGATCCAGAGCATCCGCCGGGCCAGCGAAGTGATGAAGCACCACATCCACATGGCGATTTATCCGGAAGGCACGCGCTCACCAGATGGCCGATTGCTGCCTTTCAAAAAAGGCCCATTTCATCTTGCGGCGGAAACGGGATTTCCCATTGTGCCGGTGACGATTTTGGGAACCTATGAGATGATGCCCAAAAGCAGCTCCATTGTAAGAAGCGGCACGGCAACTCTGGTGTTTCATCCGCCTATAGATCCTAAAAAGTTTGCATCGCGGGAAGAGCTGATGCAGGCAGTATGGGACCAGATCAATAGCGCATTGCCGCCTGAAAGACAATAAAAGTTGCCGCTGATTTACGCAGATGGGCGCAGAATAAACAAGAATGCTTCAAGCCAGGCGATCTGCACAGGTTAGTCTTTGACTGATGGTTTTACCACCACGCCGGACTGGTTTAAATTCACCTCAATCTCACCTCGGCTCCCCTTGTGCAGCGTTGTTCCGGTGTACGTATGGACTGTTCCCGTAGCATCGGTAAATTGCACGTGAATCATTCCAGTATCCAGAGGCTTAATGGTGTAAGAGAAAGTTTCACCGGGGGCGAGTTTATCTTTGCCAAAGGTGGCGTTCGGATAATCCACAATGATGGTTTTTACCGGCTGAGTGCTGGTATTAATCAGGTTGAGCTTCACTACATGAGCGCGGCAGCCGGCCAGCGCAATGAGAAAGCCCACCATGACGGCAATCGAGATAAATTTTTCTTTCCCAGGCTTCATTATTTCAGCTTCATTTCTTTTCAATCACGCGCGCGGCCAGCACCGCTCCGTTGCGATTGTCGTGCAATTTCAATGGGAAAACCAGGATATTCCAGTTCCAGCGGTTCTTTTTGGTGGGCAAATGGGGCAGCCCGCGAAAGCTGCGGTCCACGTAAGTCTCGCGCGTATCCGCCACGGTGCGGATAATATCCTTCCATTCACCGCCAAGTTCTGGAAACTCTTCAAAACGATTTTTTCCGGCAAACCAGGTCCGTTTCTTTTCATAGAGGCGGGCAAAAAAATCATTCACATATTGCCAGACGCCCTCTCGGTCCAGGATCTCCATTACCACATCGTCACCCATGGCCATGGCAATACGGGAATAAAAAAAGCTTCGCGCGTCCACCACAACAGGCTTACCGCGGCGTTTGGCTTCAAAAGAGCG
>DASRCD010000794.1:0-2938 GCA_035653315.1 Candidatus Angelobacter sp. | reverse complement strand
CAGGAACACTTTGAATATCCCCAATTTCTTTTCCGGGGCCGCCTGCTCCAGCCATTGTTCCGGCGTTTTGGGCACAATGCTCCTTTCGGTTCACTACATTCGCATCAGATACAATCAATCGCGTGAAAGCATCTTCCCAGGGTGCATTGCGGGGCCTGGCACGCGTCGCATTGATGGCGCTGATCGTTTTTGTATACGCGAAATTGCTGCACGTCAATCCTACAACCGTGGCCCTGACCTTTCTTTTGGCCATTCTCTCCATTGCGGCCGCCTGGGGTTTGCGCTACGCAATTCCCATGTCAATTGCGGCAGCGCTCTGCCTGAATTTCTTCTTCCTGCCGCCAGTGGGCACTTTCACCATTGCTGACACGCAAAACTGGATAGCGCTGCTGGCTTTTTTTATGACCTCAGTAATTGCCAGTAACCTTTCTGAGCGTGCGCGGCGCCAAACAACAGAAGCGCAGGAGCGCCGCCAGGATGTGGAAAGACTTTACACTCTCACCCAGCAGTTACTGGTGGCGGAAAATGTGCTTGAGCTTCTGCAAACCATCCCTCATTCTGTGGCGGAAACATTCGGCGCGCAGGAAGCCGCGGTTTACATTTCCGCCAAAGACCAGATCTATCGTTCAGATTCTGTCCGTCATGAGATTTCTCTGGATCAACTCAAAGATGGAGTCCGTAGTGAATTGATGTTCAATTCCACTCGCTTGCTCGGCGTATTTCCTTTGCGCATGGGGACCCGCACCGTGGGATCATTCGGCATTTCCGGCGCGCTGCCCTCACGCGAGACCATGGAAGCCGTGGGCAGCCTGATTGCTACCGCCATTGAACGCGCAAATGCCGTTGAGCGCCTCACGCGCACAGAAGCTTCACGAGAAAGTGAACGTCTGCGTTCCGCGCTGCTGGATTCTGTAACACATGAATTTCGCACTCCGTTGACTTCCATTAAAGCGTCAATCACTACGCTGCTTTCAGGCGCAAAGCTGGACGAAGAGCAGCAGCGAGATTTAATGAGCGTAATCAATGAAGAGAGTGACCGCTTGAACCGCGTAATTGGAGAAGCGGTGGAAATGGCGCAGTTGGATGCCCGGGAAGTGCGCCTGAACTTGCAGCCTATCCAGATTGGCGAGGTGATTGAAGCGGCTTTGGCTGAATCCAAGAACACGCTGGCAGATCATCCCGTGGAAGTGCGCCTTCCGCAAAGCTTACCGTCAGCGATAATGGATTTTGACTGGATCAAGAAAGTCTTGCAGCACCTGCTGGAAAATGCAGCAAAATATTCTCCGGCTGGATCTCCCATTTTTGTGAGCGCGGAAGTAAAGAACCACCGCCTTATTGCCAGCGTGGCCGACCGGGGCGCAGGTATTGACGATCTGGAGAGATCGATGATTTTTGATAAGTTCTACCGTGGCCAGGGCCAGCGATACCGGGTGCAGGGAACAGGAATGGGTTTGGCAATTGTGAAGGCCATTGTAGAAGCTCACGGGGGAAGAATTGAAGTTACAAGCCAGATGGGACACGGCTCTGTGTTCTCATTCGGATTGCCACTGAGTTCTGCACAGGACCAGCAAAAATAAGATTAGTAAAATTAAATTCAGCAAAACGCACAGTCTTAAGAACTGAATTCGACCTTAAAAAGCAGCATTCCGGCATTTATATAATCTTTATAAACTCCTTATGTCTTCTTAATGCGCCAATACCGATCATGGACAAAGGAGATCATTATGGCGCACTTCTTTGTTCTGCTGCTTGAGATCATATTTTTTGTTGGATTGGCAGGCTCCATGGTCGTAGCCGTTACTGCCTTTCTGGGGGATATTCACGAATTTTTCGAAAAAGACCGCTCCCAAGGATTCGGCCAAAGCATAGGGGATTAGAAGGACATCCAGCCTCCAGTGCATCCCGCATGCACTCAATTTCTTGCGCCTAAGAAGCCCCGTCGGGGGCAATTAAAGTGTGGGTTCTCGCTTTAAGTCTAAATTTCGCGGGACCAAGTGCCGCGTTTCAATATCTTTTCTCTCTTTAGTCTTTAGGCGCATATTTACATGTAATCCAGCATGGGCGCGATTGAGTAAATCCAAACAACATGGTGATCACGTGAATTACCCGATTCAGTATGTGGTTGGAACGCCATCTGAACATCGCTGCGATTCTTTACGGGGCTGGGATGCGCCCGGAGACGGGCTTTGGTCTTCACTATAAATTGGATTTTTACACCTTCCGGGACTTAACATTAACAGTTTCCAAGCCGTTTGGGCCGCAATTTCTCTGCCTGAAATACCCCTATTAATTTTTAAATGCCGATCTTGGGATTTCTACCAAAAATTGGAAAATTGTTAAAAGTTGGTGACACGTGCCCATCCTTGTACATAACTATGTACAAGTAGCTGATTATAGTGTGAAATTAGCACGCGAGTTTTCGTATTACCGATTGGTTTTCTCGTTGGAGATGTGAAGACCGGGAATTATCACCTTTAATGGGCCGATATTACGACGAACAAAAAGCAGAGGAGAAAAGCTCAATGAGATTTCTTGAGAAGATGTGTTTCATCGTGCTTGCATCTGGTCTGGCACTGGGACAGGGGACCGCGCAATCCAGCGGTTCCAACAGTTCCGGCACAGTATCAGACGAGCTGAAGGCTTTGCGCGAAGCCATCAGCGAGCAGCAAAAACAAATTTCCCAGCAACAACAACAGATCCAGACGCTGCAACAGCAATTGCAGGACAAGGCAAAGCCACAACAACAGCCGGTTGCAACGGTAACGCCGCGCAGCAATGACAATTCAGCGCGCGTTGTGGATGCTTCACTCCACACAACACCGGTGGCCGCCACCACAGTGACCCAGGAAACGGAAAGGCCAAAAGAGTCACCTCTTTCGTTCCGCATCGGCAACACTGACTTTACTCCTGGCGGCTTTGTTGATTTTGAAAACGTGTT
>DASRCD010000793.1:0-2444 GCA_035653315.1 Candidatus Angelobacter sp. | reverse complement strand
CACCCGGACTCTCAGCCTCGGCGATCCGAGGCTCCCTCGGCCCAAAACGTTACAACTCGCTTGCGCCCTCTTTGTCTTTGTCCTTTGCTGTAGAGCACTTCGGGTATGAGAGCACTCTAAAAGAATAACCCGCAAAGCCGTCTTTTTACTGCGTTATACTTGGTGAGTGAGCCAGCAGCAGGAAAAAACGTTTTATCTTGAGACATTTGGCTGCCAGATGAATGTGCATGACTCTGAAAAAGTCATCGGCACCCTGGTCCATCAGGGATACCGCCAGGTGGAAACGGTGGAAGAAGCCAGTTTGGTCCTGTATAACACCTGCTCCATTCGCGACAAAGCTGAACAAAAAGTCTTCCACCGCCTGAATGACTACAAAAAGCTCCAGTCGCAGGGTAAAAAATTTGCCGTGATTGGCTGCGTGGCGCAGCAGGAAGGCGAAAAGATTTTCGAAAAAGCGCCGTATGTCTCCATGGTGGCCGGCTCTGCCTCATACCGCAATCTGCCGGCAATGCTGGTGCAACTTGAAGCAGGGAACAATCGCGTTACCGGTCTCGATGACCGCCAAACGGACCTGACCTTTGAAACCGACTTCACCGCGCGCAGCAATCCGCATCGCGGCTATATTACGATCATTGAAGGTTGTGACAAGTTCTGCGCCTACTGCGTTGTTCCTTACACGCGGGGCAAGGAACGCAGCCGCAGCTCTGATTCCGTAATGGCGGAAGCCTGCCAAATGGCGGATCTTGGTTATACCGACATCCAACTGCTTGGCCAGAATGTAAATGCTTATGCCGACCCGCTGGGCAAGAAGACTTTTGCTGAATTGCTTTATGAGATCGGCGAGATTCCCGGTATCCGGCGCGTTCGCTTCACCACATCTCACCCTCGCCATTTCACCAAAGACATTGTTGAAGCCATTGACGCTTCACCCCGTCTTTGTGACCACATTCATCTGCCTGTACAAAGCGGATCATCCCGCGTACTCAAGGCCATGAACCGCGAATACACCCGCGAGATGTACCTGGAAAAAATCGCCTGGATCAAGTCGGCCAGGCGGGAAATCGCGCTCACAACCGATGTAATTGTCGGATTTCCGGGGGAAACTGCCGCCGAGTTTGAAGAGACCATCACACTGATGCATGAGTGCCAGTTTGACGGAATATTCAGCTTTAAATATTCACCCCGGCCCAACACGCCCGCAATTAGCATGATTGACAGCATTATGGACGGTGAAAAATCCAAACGCCTTCAGGTTTTGCAGGAACGCCAGAGAGAAATTCAAAGGTCCATCTATGAAAACCGGGTAGGCAAAACCTATGAAGTAATGGTTGAAGGTTTAAATGAAGCCCGCGCACAGGTGATTGGGCGAACATCACAAAATATCACCTTGAATTTTACTGTTTCGGCTGGTCCAACTCCGGCTGTGGGCAGTTATGCTAATGTGCTTGTAACCAAAAGTTTTCCCAATAGCCTGTTGGGAGAATTGGTGGAGTTGAAGGCAGATTGAGCAGGGCTCACAGTATGGAAATTGAAATGAAAATTCGCGGCTTGATGATGGATCCAGTCACCAATATGCCTATTGTGGTTTTGAAGGATGTTGGCAGCGATACCGTGCTGCCGATATGGGTCGGCGTGTATGAAGCGAATGCCATTGCCCTGGAAATTGAAAAAGTGACAACGCCGCGTCCCATGACGCACGATCTGATCAAAAATCTTCTGATCGGCCTGGATACTCACGTTCATAAAATTGTGGTCAATGAGCTGCGCGATGATACGTTTTTTGCTGTTATCTGGATGGAACGGGAGGGAAGAGTCATCAGCATTGATTCCCGCCCGTCTGACGCGCTGGCGCTGGCCCTGCGATTGGATTGCCCCATCTACGTTGAAGATGAGGTCCTTAAGACTTCAAAAGTCGCCAGTGCTTCCGCGGACCGCGTTTCTTCAGAAGATTTGCGTAAATGGCTGGAAGGATTGAACGATCAGGACATGGGGCCGTACAAGATGTAAAGGCCCAGAATACACGGCCTGTCAGCGCTATCAGAGCAAGATCGCGCGGTAATTTACATCCTGCGACATGCAAATTACCGCCGATACATTTCTGGCACTTACGCCGCAACCGCTGCCGTTTGGCTCCTCAGTTTCTGCACCCTCTCTGCTTGCGCCACCAAAACAGCTTTTGCAGGATCATTCGGCTCCAGGCTTGCTGCAATTAGTGATACGGCCAGTCCGGCTTGGTCCACACGATGCGGCCGTGGCGGTGTTCCGCAGAATTCATCAATCTCGGCGGCAATGGCCGCATTAATAGCAGCAGCCAATCCGTCATTTCCTTTGATATGGGCAGCGACACGGGATACTGCCACCGTCTCAGCCAGTCGCCGTGTAAAAGAAGCCAGTGCAGGCTCAGGTGCTACCCGGTTCTCCAATAGCGCGGTGCTCTTTGCCAG
>DASRCD010000792.1:0-5554 GCA_035653315.1 Candidatus Angelobacter sp. | reverse complement strand
GGTGGCGTGACCCATTCATTGAGAGGATCGGGTGGCTGGACATCATAGTGCGCATAGCAGAGAACCGTAGGCTTGCCGGGCGCGTGCAGCCAGTCACCATAGACCAGCGGATGATTTTTGGTGGGGATGACCTCGACATTTTCCATGCCGATGCGGCGCAGTTCGTCGGCAACGAAGATGGCCGCGCGGCGGACATCTTCTTTATGTTCAGGAGCGGTGCTCACGCTGGGAATGCGAAGCAGGTCTTTCAGCTCGCCCAGAAATTTCTGCTGATTTTCTCTTGCGAAACTAACCGCGGATGAGGCCATCTAATTCCCTCCTGATTGCGAAATGAAACTATTAGTATATCGCGCAGAGGGAATCTATCCGAGACGCAAGCTGGCCTTTCCTTACAACAAATGATTCAACTTCCCTATTTCTCATCTTGAACGGGAGCAGACATTTTAATTGCATTGGACCATTCGGCTTGCAGTCCGAGTTCATTGACCCATTTTCCAATGTAGGCGAGGTCAAGCTGGTCATTGCGTACCTTCAGAATTCCCACAACATCTTCAATTTGCCGCAAAGATGCACCGCGTTTGGCCCATTCTAATTTGGAAAGTATGATGTCTTCCGGCGTAGCTATATAAAGCTCTACGCCTTCTACTTGCGCTTTGTTTCTGCGCTGAAATTCTTCCCGGCTGAAGTCCCGGTTTTTAAGGAAAATGAAATCTACTTTGAGGCTCGTGGCGTTATCGATCACATTGAACATTGACCTGCGGCGGCATGATTCCAACGCTCCCCCCAGTTCGGAATAAAAATCTTCTTCAGGAAGCAGACTCATAAGTTTTCTGATGTGCTCTTCATCGGCAGCAATGATGAAATCAATGTCGGCGGTGGATCTTGCCATTCCATAAACTGTACTGGCGAATGATCCGGTGAGCATATAGGGAATTCCAGCCTGCTCAAGCAGGACTGAGAGGCGGCGAAACAAATCTCCCGGCATCAGCGGACCCAATCCGGCAAAGGTTCCGGAAAAAATGCTAACCGATGTGCTTCATGCTCCACTTCTTTTTCAGACCACTCAGGGTGGCTATCACGGATACCAGTCTTCATGATCTCACGTGAAAGCAAACTCATCTCAAGCGCCAATTGCAGGCGTTGCTCCACCGTCATGGAGCGAGCAATCCTGATCTGCATAGCTTCAATTTCAGGGCTGGTATCAAGCGGTGGCGGCATGCACGAATGTTAGCACGTGAGACTGCATGGCGGCCGCCATCTATAATGGTTCTGTGAGCTCTGATTTTACTCTTCGCAAGATGGCTGAAGCGGACTTCCCCACACGCTGGGGACATTTCCGCATCATGGGATTTGAAGGCCAGTTCGGCCAAAATTCCGCGCAAGACAATCGCCGCAAGGAAGAAGCCGTGGCGCTGGTGATGGGCGATATTCATTCCGCGCCGCCGCTGGTCCGCATTCACTCACAATGCTTAACGGGTGATGTTTTTGGGTCACTGCGGTGCGATTGCCGCCAGCAATTGGAGATGGCCCTGGCGATGATCGCGCAAGCAGGAGCAGGTGTTCTGTTGTATGAGCAGCAGGAAGGGCGCGGCATTGGGCTGATGCCCAAGCTCCAGGCATACCAGTTGCAAGATCAGGGCAGGGACACTGTGCAGGCCAATGAAGAATTGGGTTTTAAGGCTGACCATCGCGAGTTCCAGTTACCGGCAGAAATTTTGAAAGCACTGGGCCTGAAGCAGGTAAAGCTGCTTTCCAATAATCCGCAAAAGGTGGCGGCGCTGGAGTCGGCGGGGATCAAGGTTGTGGAGCGTGTTCCATGCGAGGTGGAACCTCACGCGGCTTCAGAGCGGTATCTGAATACGAAAAAGGAAAAACTAGGGCATCTGTTGAATCGCCGTGATCGCGCGTAATCGCCGCGATCGGACAAGCAAACCCCACTGCGAATGAACTTTATTGAGAAGCCAATTATCTTATTTTTCTTCTCTCTGCTCTCCGCTTGCTCCCTTTCCTCCCGCGTTTTAAGGATTTTTTAGAAGGCTTAGAATCTTTCCTCTGTTGCGGGACGGTAAATCCAGCAGCGCAGACTTTACCAAAGCTCGATAAACTTCGTTCGCTCCCGGCACTTTCTTCAATTCCCGTAAATGCCGCTGAACGGTATTCAGGTCGCCGCGCTTGATAGGGCCGCTGAAGGCCGCAGCAGCGCCATGCTCCAAATAATTTTTCAGGGTCTGACGCAGGATTGGGCCCATGATCTTTCTGGTCTGGCTTAAGGTGAGCCCCGCTCCTCGTCCAACGCGCTCAGCCGTGACCAGAGTGGCCACAGTCAAAGGTGAAGAGAACGATCCCAGGGCGTGGTACAGCGGCTTGGCATTTTTCCCAATCCGGAAAACTTCAGCGCCCAGATCACGGACAATTTTGCGCGCCGCAGCAACAGCCCGCGCATCGCCTTCAACCCCAAACGGCACTTCCCGCATGTTTGGCGCAGTACCGGGAACAAAAGTCATCATGGGATGCAGAGAAGCCACGCTTGCGCCAGCCCGTTTGAGAGGCGCAAGCACATCACTGCTGAGAGCGCCGCTGGAATGGAGAATGATCTTTCCCTCCCATCCTTTTTTCTTAGCCAACAGGCCGGCTGTGGCTGCTAAAGCATCATCGGTATGGCAGAGCCAGAGAATGTCTGAAGCGGGCGTAGCTGCTTTGAGCAGCAGGAGGGATGCGCCAAGCTTTTTAGCCAATGACGCCGCGCGCTTTTGCGAAGCAGAATTCGCCCGGGCCACTACAGCGTCAATCTTGTAACCAGCGGACTTCAGCGCGGGCCCAAGCGCCTGGGCCAGGTTGCCAGATCCAATCAGCGTGATTGTGGGTTTGGCTGCCACTCAACGGAGGATATAGAGGATTGACTCGATTGCCAAGATTAAGGGAATTGGTAAGTAGCGGGGCCTTAACAATTCAGGTTTCTATTTACGTCAACTTGCCGTGGTGCGGCGATGGAATTGAGACTGTGCTGCCTGGTCTGAAGCGAAAGCCCAAGGTCCCTTACTCCTATTCGGACCCTGGTAACTGCGCGTCCTCATTTACGGAGTTCGGATGACGTCCTATCCAGAATTAAGAGTTATTGTTTTCCCCGCCCAAGAATTTATATTGGATACATGCCTTCAATCCGCAAGAAGTCCAAAGATGGCGTTCGCGTACTCTCTTCCAAAGTTTCCTTTCGCGGCCCTGTTTTCAGCGTAATGACAGACCAGGTACAGGAGCCCGGAAATGTCCGGGCAAGGCGGGACGTGGTCCGCCATTCCGGTTCGATTGTGGTGATGCCGGTGGACGATTCCTCAAAGACGCCTCGCGTGCTGCTGGAGCGGCAGTATCGTTACGCTGCCGGACGCCGGATGTGGGAGTTGCCGGCGGGCAGGGTTGATCCGGGCGAGCAGCTTCTGGCCGCCGCCAAGCGTGAACTGATTGAAGAGACTGGATTTACCGCATCCAAATGGCAACGCGCGTTGTTCTTTTATGTGAGTCCTGGATTTCTGGACGAGACAATGACAATTTTTCTGGCTCGCGGCCTGAAAAAGGGCAAGGCGCAGCCGGAAGAGGATGAGCGCATCGCCGTCCGGTTCTTCCCTTTGAATCAGGCGCTTAGCATGGTGATGACGGGAAAAATCATTGACGCCAAGACAGTTGCATCTCTTCTCTGGCTGGAAAAGGCCATCTTCCCGCCTAAACAATCCCGCTAAGTGACCGATTATAAAGAGACAAAGGTCATTCGCGTATTTGCGGATAGAACAGGTGTCAATTCCTGAAAATTCTTTAATGTTGAGTACATTCATAAGTTGACATCAAGTATTCATGAAGCGCAGAATGATTTTAAAGCCAAAGTAAACGGGTATAAGACGGGATCACGTGAAGAGAAGGCATATCTCAAGCGGGTTACGTCCAACCAATTTAGCAGTGGCAAAACCAAGAGAAGAAAACTGGTCTGAGGGGGCCACGGTAGTTTCGTGTCTTTCAATGGCCGGCCCGGAGTAAGGAACGTGTCTCGAATTAAAGGAAAAGTGAAATGGTTCAATAACGCAAAGGGATTCGGTTTTATTGGCCGAGATGATGGTCCCGATGTGTTCGTCCACTATAGTGCCATCCAGTCGGAGGGGTATAAGAGCCTCCAGGAGGGCGATGACGTAGAATTCGAAATTGTTCAAGGACAGAAAGGCCCGCAGGCAGAAAGCGTAACGAAACAGCAAACAGCGCAATCTGCTTAATTTTGTCCAATTGGTTTGAACAGCATTTCGAGACCCGGTGACCCCACTGCCGGGTCCTTTTCTTGCAAATCGCTATGCTCCGAAGTTTGGAGGGATAGCCCCATAGCGATCTGCTCTGCACTAATCCGCGTTCACATCACGCGTTTGTATCAGTTCGCAATGCCTCACTAGGGCGATTTCATCTCCGGCTCCGCGCATTCAACTTGTCTCTGCTTCGCGCATAAATATTCCTGCATTTCAATCAGGACAAGAACGCCCCGAAAGGCAAGCAGGTTGCCGGGCTTCCTAATTTAAAGCTGTAATGCCCGCTTATTCGATCACGGTGCATTGCGCTTGATCAGCCATGCAACCAGCGTGAGTCCGCCGCCAATGGCAGTGAAGGCAATGCGATGAAGAATCAGCGGATGGGGGCTTACTCCGGCAAGCGAGAGCAGGAACACTACATACGCTGTGAGGCAGGCAGCAAAATAGGCATAGTTGGCATAGAACAGCGCATAGGCCGCCCAGGTAAATGCCACAATGCCGGCGCCCAATGCCCACGGACTATGTGAGAAAAACATCACTATCAAGCCGGCCAGCACTGCACCGGCAAAGGTCCCCAGCGTACGGGCGATGACACGCTCAATGGTCTGAGAATGGCCAGGCCGCAGCACAATGAGCACGGTCATGGGAATCCAGTAGTTGTTCTGGGTGGAAAGCCATCGATCAATTACAACTGCAACAACCAGCGTAATTGTAAGACGGGGAACAAAGGCGCGCGGCACCGGTTCTGCAGGGTGCGCAGCCTCAGAAAACATGCTGCGCTCTTGCCTGCTGCCTGCTTCGCTTTTCCTGTCCATGCGCCGCCAGAGCAACATGATGGCGGTTTGCAGAAGGCCTCCGCCAAGAACGAGAGTTCCGCGGGTGAGCGCCTGCAATCCATGCGCAGGGTATGCCGTGGAAATTACCAGCCAAATAGCGGATTGCAGCGCCGCCCAGGACGCCGGCTGGCTGTGCCGTGAGATTGCAGCATAAACCAGTCCTGCCACGGCGCTAAGGCAGATGGCGGCCAATGTTGACGAGCCTGCCCATGTCCCGGCCCAACTGAAAATGCACATGCCCATGGCGGCCAGCAGCATGGTGCGGATGGGTGGGATTCCCCACTGCTGGAATGAACCAAAGCCAACAGAAAATGCCCCGGCGGTGATCAAGCTGGCTGGACGAACATTGCCAGTGGCCAGACCGATCATTAAGGGAAACACAATGGCGGCCATGCATCGAAGGGCTGCATAAGGCTGGAACTTTGACCGCTGTATGCCGAA
>DASRCD010000791.1:0-9521 GCA_035653315.1 Candidatus Angelobacter sp. | reverse complement strand
CTCAAGCTCCTTCGCCGTCGGTCGAGATGACAATATGTAAGGGAGATCAATACTCTTCCCCACCACCGCTCTCACTCGCCAAATTTTCAAACCGCGTGGACCGCTTGATGAATGCCAGTTTCACCACGCCGGTGGGGCCGTTGCGTTGTTTGGCGATGATCAGCTCCGCTTTGCCTTCAAGATCAGGATCGTCTGGCTTATAAACTTCTTCGCGGAAGATGAAGGCCACCACGTCGGCGTCCTGCTCAATGGCACCGGATTCGCGCAGGTCAGCCAGTTGCGGACGGTTATTGCCGGTGCGGCTTTCCGGAGCGCGGCTTAACTGTGAGAGCGCGATCACGGGGCAGCGCATTTCTTTGGCCAGCCCTTTCAGTCCGCGTGAAATCGCGGAAACTTCCTGCGTGCGGTTTTCATAGCGCTTGCCGCCACCGGCGGGCGTGCCGGCCACAAGCTGGAGGTAATCGACAATCACCAAGTCGAGCCTGCCTTGCGCCTGTTGCAGGCGGCGGCACTTGGCGCGCATCTCTGAAATGGAAATGCCCGGCGTATCGTCAATAAAAATGGGCGCTTCCACCAGCGCCGCAAGGCCAGTGACCAGCTTATTGTAATCGTCGCGGCCCAGGAAGCCGGTGCGCAGCTTGTGGGAATCCACCATGGCTTGCGAACAGAGCAGACGCAGCAGCAGGGATTCACGCGACATTTCCAGCGAGAACACGCCCACTACTTTGTGGTCGCGCACGGCGGCGTTCTCGGCAATGTTGATGGCAAACGCGGTCTTGCCCATAGAAGGGCGCGCCGCGATAATTACCAGGTCAGACTTTTGCAGTCCGCTGGTCATGTTGTCCAGGTCTTCAAAGTGCGTTTCCAGTCCGGTGATGCGCTGACCCTGTTCATAGAGCTTGTCCACGGAGCCAAAAGATTGCTTCACGATCTCCGGAATGCCAAGAAAGCCCTGGCCAATGCGCTGCTCAGCGACTTTGAAGATTTCTGATTCTGCCGCGTCAATAATTTCTTCCGCGGGCGCTTCCTGCTGGTAAGCCTGCTCAATGGCGCTGCTGGCGGCGTGGATGAGGCCGCGCAAGAGCGCTTTGTCTTTTACAATTTTTACGTACTGCTCAATGTTCTTGACGCGCGGCAGTCCATCTGTAAGCGAGGTAACGTAAGCCACGCCGCCCACGGATTCAATTTCCTTGTGCTGACCAAGCTGCTCAGTGAGCGTTACAAAGTCAACAGGGCGGCCGGTTTCCGCCAGCTCCATCATGCGCAGGTAAATGCGGCGATGGGAGTCGAGAGAGAAATCCTCGGCGCGCAGAAATTCTGCCGCCTGCGGATAAGCCGAGTTGTCCAGAAGGATGGCGCCAAGAATCGCGCGTTCGGCTTCCGCGCTGGCCGGCAGGCCGCGATCAAGAATGTGGTCCGTGGTTGCCATCAGGGTTTCACTGCAATGAAAGTTGTTCTTATTTTATTCGATGTGGCAAAATCTATAACAAAAATAACGAAGCACCGGCGAAAACACGGCCAATTCCTTAAGTTTTGTCGCGTCTCATTGGCACTGGAAATAAAACCCGGCCTGTACCAGCCATACAGACCGGGCGTGTGGGTGAATGTTCCTTGTGCCGCTCGTTGCCGGAGCGTAAAAAAAACAGTTGGGCGAATTTCTCTCACGCTCATCTTCATTTGTTTGGAGATGAGATACGGTCTTGCCGCCAGCCAGCGGCCTGACCACGCAGATTAAATTCCAGCGCGCTTTAAAACGCGCTGCCGATCCATTGAAGAGAGGACCTAACTGCTGCCCAAGAACATTCACACTTGGATAATCAAAATATCTAGCAGGCGCGTTTATGCGGCAAGAGTAAATTGGCGGTCTGCAAAAAATTCCAGTGAGAATCTTGTGAATAAAAAGATTTACCTGTGGGAAACTGGCAAAAAACAGTTTTGAGATTCATGAATTGCAGCGCGCTAAATTCGTGCCCAGCAACTTCATGGCTCAATATAAATTCTGTGCACGCGCTCGCCCAGCTGTGTGAGCAGTTCATAGGGAATGGTTCCGGCCATTTGTGATACCTGCTCAGGCCGAAGAGTGTGGCCGTTATGCGTTCCATAGAGCAGCACTTCCGCGCCGATATTTGCATCGGGAATGTCCGTTACATCAATCTGCATCTGGTCCATGCTGATGCGGCCCACAATCGGCGCCGTGCGGCCTTCCACCAGCACCTGCCCTGTGCCGGAAAGCCGCCAGGGCAGGCCGTCATCGTAGCCAAAAGGCACAATGCCAACTTTGGTGCGGCGCTTTGCGGTAAAAGTCCGGTTATAACCCAGCGTGTCACCGGGAGAAAATTCCTGAATGCTGGTAATGCGGCTGGTTACGCCCACGGCAAGTTCCAGATCCATCACCTGCTGCGCGGCGGCAGAGGGATAAATGCCATACAGCCCAAGTCCAATGCGCACCATGTTGTAATGCGCCTGCGGAAAGCGCATGGCTCCCGCGGTGTTCGCGGCGTGGATCTTCAGATCATGAAAGCCGCTGGAGTTCAACCCCGCAATCACCTGATCAAACGCGGCAATCTGCTCGCGCGTGAAATCGTCAGACGCGGGATCTTCCGCCGAGGCGAAGTGCGTGCATACTCCCGTGAGCCGCATCACGCCGCTGTTGCGTATGCGTTGCGCCAGCGCCACGGCAACTTTCGGAGACACGCCTACGCGGTGCATTCCTGTATCCACTTTCAGGTGGACATCCAGCACGCGTCCGCTTCCGGAAAGCGCTGCAATCAGCGAATCGACCAGCTCCGCGGAATAAACCACTGGCGTGAGCCGGTAATTGAGCAGATTGTCCACATCTTCCCGTTCGGAAAGAAAAACCAGAATGTCCTGGTCTGCGCCGGTCTTGCGCACGGCCACGCCTTCATTCGCAGAAGACACGCCGATATGATGAATGCCAAGCTGGGCCATCCATGAGCCAAGCTGGACCAGCTCCGTTCCGTAAGCCAGCGCTTTCAACATGGCAACAATTTGGACAGCGCTGCCGCAATGCCGCCGGAAGCGCGCAATGTTTCCTTCAATCGCCGCCAGGTTCACCCACAGGCAGCGCTGCGCAATCGCCCCGGAAAGATCGCGCACGGCCTTTACCATGCCCGCATTGCGCGGCCCTTTAAATAGCACAGTGTCGCCGGGACGCAGCAGCGGCAATAGCTGGTTTTTTAGTTCGTCGGCGCTCTTCACCTGTAAAACTGTGCCTTCGGGCTGCGCGGATTTGTATCCTGCCGCTGTGGTTTCCAGCTCTCCACTGCCGACAAGAAACAAATGGCTGAACCCGCACTCCGCTGCTTGCACTCCTACCTGCCGGTGTTCGCGCGCGGAGCTTGCGCCCAGTTCTCGCATTCCGGCAAAGGCAAACATCTTTCTGCCAGTACGTGAAGTGCTCAGCGTTGCTGAACGCAATGCCGCATGGACTGAAATTGGATCAGAACTGTAACTATCATTGATAATGCGTATCCCCTGCGGTGAAGACCACAATTCCATGCGCGTGGACGTGGGAGCGTAATCATTGAGCGATGCGGCAATCTCTTCCAGCGGCACGCCCAGCAAATGGGCGGCGCAGGCAGCAATGTGCAGGTCCTGGATAAGCTCCGGGGAGCGGGTCTTCACGCGCACGCTTCGCGCGGATTGCGACGGCACGGCCAGCTCAAGCAACTGGCCTTCTTCACTCAGCGCCAGCGGACGCAGTGACAATAACTTTTCTTTGTCGCCAACTCTGTAAATCGGGCACTGGATTCTTTCTGTAAGACCTTCAACCGCGGCCTCGTTTGCAGGCAGCAGCAGCCATCCATCTTTGGGAAGGCGCTCAAACAGCTTCATCTTTTCCCGCGCAATCGCTTCACGGCTGCCAAACGCTGCAAAGTGCGCCAGCCCAATGTTGGTAAGAATTCCGTATGTAGGCTGCGCGATTTCTTCCAGGGCTGCCATCTCGCCGGGCGCGGAAATCCCAACCTCAAGTACCGCCAGCGGCTCCGGCTTTTCTGCCGAAAGCACCGCCAGCGGCAAGCCAAGCTGGCTGTTGTAACTTCCCGGCGAAGCAAAAACCTGTTTGCCGGCAAGAAGACTTTTCAATGCATCTTTGACGATGGTTTTGCCGTTGCTGCCAGTAATCGCTAGCACGCGGTCAAAATATTTGCTTCGATGCCACCGCGCCAGGGCCTGCAATCCGCGCAACGGATCATCCACCACAATCAGCGGCCACGCTGCATCCCAAGCCGCGCTGGTGGAGCGGACATTAGAAGCTGAAGCCGCAGAAACTGAAGCCGCGCCTGCTATCCAATCCTTAGAAACCAATGCCGCACTTGCGCCATTGCGGAATGCGTCAGCCAGAAATCGATGTCCGTCTGTCTGCTGGCCTTGCAGCGCTACAAACAATGCTCCCGGAGCTGCCCCGCGAGAATCCGTGCAGATGCGGTCAATGGCCGCCGCGGAAGCAGGCCCGCGCAACTCTCCCCCAATCTCATGCGCAATGCGGTCAAGTTTTGTGGGAATCATACTGTCAAAACCAAGGCAATGGGCTCCGGCACTGGCCCGGCATTCTTGCGCTGGCAAAATCAGTGTACGGGATTTCTTCTGCTTCATGGCAACAGAGCACCAGAAAAAGTACTCTGCATCATTTAAAATCATAAAAGTAAACTTAAGCGCATTCGTTAACCATTGATGGCCAGCCTTTATCGAAAATGGATGTATGCCTGGGAGACTCGTCTTACCACGCGTGACACTAACCGGATCGTCCGCCCGCTGGAATGGGGCATGGAATGGGCGCGCCGGTGGCCGCTGGTGAATGGAAACTTCCCCGCCACTGAGCAGGGCTTTGAAAGTTATCTGCATGAGCTCAATGACCGCATTGTGGCCCATAGCGACGAATTTTTTGCCTATAAAACTCCGCAGGACTTCCGGCTGGAAACGCGCAAGATTGAGCTTTTCCCCACCGGCAGCAACGCCAATGAAAAAGTCCCCAAAGGCAATGGCACTTTTTTGCGCTTCACTTCGCCAGCCCCTACGCCATATCCAGCCAATGATCTGGTGAATGCGCGCTGGTTTCCGGCGGAAGGCAAGCGCGCCGTGATTGTGTTGCCGCACTGGAACGCCAACGGAATTGCCTACAACGCGCTTGCGCCCATGATGAACCGCTTTGGCATCTCCATGCTGCGCTTCAGCAAGCCTTATCATGATATTCGGCGGCCGCAGGAGACCGCGCGTTCTGATTACGCTGTTTCCCCCAACATCTGCCGCACGCTAGATGCCGCCCGGCAGGCCGTGGTTGACGTGCGCGCCTGCATTGACTGGCTCATCTCACAGGGCAAGGAGCAGATTGGCCTTGTCGGCACCAGCCTGGGATCTTGCTACGCCTTTCTTACCGCGGCGCACGATGCAAGAGTAAAAGTAAATGTCTTCAATCACGCCTCCACTTACATGGCAGACGTGGTCTGGACCGGCCAGTCCACGCGGCACGTGCGTGAAGGGCTTGAGCGCGATGGCATTACGCTGGAAAGCCTGCGGCAATCCTGGCGATGCGTGAGTCCCATGGCATATTTTGATAAATTCGCACGCTATCCCAAGAAAAATCTGCTGATCTATGCGCGTTACGATCTCACGTTTCTGCCGGAGCTCTCCCGGGAAGCCGAAGCCGGTTTCCGCAAATACGGCGCCGATCTAAAAACCGTGGTGCTCCCCTGCGGCCATTACACCACCGGCGAAGCGCCATTCAAATACGTGGATGCTTATCACATCATTCGCTTCCTGATGAAGAACCTGTAATCGACGGATTTCAGCAGAATTCCCTTGGCCAGAGCTGCCGGGCATGGCTGAGGATTTCCGCTGGACGATTACTGTCAACATAAATGCTCTGGCACATTTGAGGTAAGCAACTCAGCGCGTAACCTCTACAAAATGAATGGCCGTTCAGTGTATTCTGTAACATAGTCATTGCCTACATTGCTGAGGTTGGCGCATATGAGCACGCTATCCGCTACGGCCCAAATCAACGCAGCATCCATTCGTGAAAATTCTCAAGCCATTCCCAAGCTGGTGTGGGCCAACGTGATTGCGTCTGTGTGCATTGCTACCGGCCTCTACTGGGACATTTCATGGCATGAGACGATTGGCCGCGACAGCTTCTGGACGCCCGCACATTTGCTTATCCAGTTTGGCGCGGTGCTGGCTGCATTTGGCTCAGCGTGGGTGATCATGAGCACCACGTTTGGCGGTGATACGGAAGCGCGCGGCAATGCCGTGAACGTGCTTGGATTTCGCGGGCCGCTGGGCGCATTTATTGCCGCATGGGGCGGTGGCGCCATGCTGACTTCCGCGCCATTTGATAACTGGTGGCATGAGGCATACGGGCTGGACGTGAAAATCATCAGCCCGCCGCACATGCTGCTGGCGCTGGGCATTGCGGGAATTATGTGGGGTGGCGCAATTTTGGCAGCTTCATGCCTGAACCGCGCCAGCGGCGAGCAGCGCACCCGGTTGCAGCGCATCCTGCTATTTGTGGGCGGCTTTATTGTGATCCAGGCCATGACGCTGAAGCTGGAATACACCAACCGCGTGCTGCTGCACAGCGGCATTTCTTATCTGGTAATTGGCATTGGCACGCTGATCCTGCTGGAAGGTCTGGCGCGCGCTTCACAACACAATTGGGCGCGCACGATCATGACCGGAGTGTATTCGGCTTTTGTCCTGATTCTGATGTGGGTGCTTCCGTTGTTTCCGGCGCAGCCCAAGCTGGGGCCGGTGTACCAGAACATTACGCACATGGTGCCGCTGCCATTTCCTATCCTGCTGATTGTTCCAGCGTTTGTGCTGGACGTGACGTGGAGGTTTTTCAAGGATGCTCCGCGCTGGCAGTGGGCACTGTTTGGCGGAGTGACATTCATGGCCGTATTGATAGAAGTGGAGTGGCCTTTTGCAACTTTTCTGATGTCAACGGCGGCACGCAACCCGGTGTTTGCGACCATTGATTTTCCGTATTTTGCGCTTCCCACATCGCCCACGGTAAGGCATGTGTTTGTGCAGTGGGAGGAAACGGCAGGGATGTTCTGGCGAAACATGGGGCTGGCATTTGTGGCGTCAGCGGTGAGTTTGTGGATAGGGATCTACTGGGGCGAGTGGTTGAAGAAGGTAAGGCGATGAGAGATCGGGTGATCTGGTGATCGGCACATCGGGTGATCGAAAAACAGACCTTACCGCGGATTAACACGGATACACGCGGATCAAAAAAGTTAAATCTGGAAAGTGATCCCTGACGGCGCAAAACGACGCATTCGGGATTGAAAATTGTGAATGAAATTCTGAATTGAAATCATGAAAAAGCTTTTTTCATACATCTTCTTTTTATTCTTGCCATTCGTCGCAGTGGCGCATGTGAATAGTCCGGATGTTTATTATGACGGATATGCCGGCCCGTACCATCTGCTGGTTACACTGCGTCCGCCTGCGGTGGTGCCGGGAGTCGCGCAGATACAGATTCGCAGCGTGGGCAATGATATTGATCAAGTGAAGATTCTGCCGCTGCGCATGATTGGCGTGGGCGCAAAGATGGCGCCATTGCCGGACCAGGCGAAGCGCGCGGCTGATGATCCGCAACTTTTTACGGGCAGTTTGTGGATCATGGTACGGGGATCATGGAAGGTGCAGATCCAAGCTACAGGACAGAAGGGCGTTGCCGAGCTTTCCGTGCCATTGCCCGCGGTTTCCACCAGTTCGCAGCCAATGCAAACAGGGCTGGGCATTCTACTGGGATTTCTTGGGCTGGCGCTGGCGGCGGGATTGATTGGGATTATTGTTGCGGCGGTGCGGGATTCATCACTCAGGCCGGACGAAGAGCCTGCGCCGGCACAAAGCAGGCGTGGACGCATTGGCCTGATTAGCGCAGCGGCTTTGGTGATTGCGGCGTTTGTGTTTGGCGACCTGTGGTGGGGCAGCGAGGCCAACGCGAACAGCCGGTTGAATTATAAGCTTCCGCAGATGCAGCCTGTGCTGAGCGGGGATTTATTGCGCCTGCATCTGGAGAACCCGAATGAGGCCGAGCCGACGCGCTTCCGCAGCGAACAACCGGACCGCATTCGCATGGATGATCTGATTCCGGACCACGGCCATCTGATGCATCTTTTCATTGTGCGTATGCCGGACATGAAGGCGTTCTGGCATCTGCATCCGGAGCAGGTGGAGCCTGGCGACTTTGCGCAAAAGCTGCCTGCGTTGCCTGCAGGCCAATACAAGCTGTACGCCGATATCGTGCACCATACCGGCTTTCCAGAGACAGAGGTTGCAACGGTGCACCTGCCTGCTGTTGCCGGAGCGGCTTTGACTGGCGATGATTCCGGGAGCGTGGAACTGAATCCGGCGGACAAAGTTGCGCAGCTTGGCGATGGCTATCGCATGGTATGGGAGAGGGATGACAAATCTTTCAAAGCGAACCAGCCGTACTGGTTTCGCTTTCGCGTGGAAGACAAAGACGGCAAGCCTGCCGGTAATCTTGAGCCTTACATGGGGATGGCAGGGCA
This sequence comes from Candidatus Angelobacter sp., assembly GCA_035653315.1. Classification (GTDB taxonomy): domain Bacteria; phylum Acidobacteriota; class Terriglobia; order Terriglobales; family Acidobacteriaceae; genus Angelobacter. The sequence continues at coordinate 978 of DASRCD010000791.1, read as the reverse complement.
CGCGGTGTTTATGAGTACAGACGGAAATACTTTTGCGCATGTGCATCCGGCAGGATCGGTCTCCATGGCGGCGGTGGAACTGGCGGACAACGATGATGCCCAAGCGGGAATGGCAAACATGCACCATGAAACGCCTGGGGGCGAAGTGTCTTTTCCCTATGGGTTCCCGCAGGCAGGCGAGTACAGGGTCTTTGTGCAGGTGAAGCGCGCCGGAAAAATCGAGACCGGAGAGTTTGTGGCGCGAGTGGAGTAAGAATTGAAACGCATAGGATAGGAGCAGAGGAACTGGTATTTGTCTGCAATGGGGAAGCTGCAATCGTGGCAAATCACACGCAGGAATTTTGGCGCGGGGTGACCATTACCGACTATGAAAAATTTATCTGAAGTTATTGCCGGCGATCTAAGCTGGCATTACCGGCAAACTGCGGAAAAGATTCGCGGATTGGTTGAGCCGCTTTCCCATGAGCAGATATGGGCAAAGCCTTATTCTTACGGGAACAGCATCGGACATCTGCTGCTGCACCTGACCGGCAATTTGAACTATTACATCGGCGCAGAGATTGGCGGCACAGGATATGTGCGTAATCGTCCGCTGGAGTTCAGTGATGCGTCAAATGTGCAGAAGGAAACGCTGCTGAAGAATTTTGACAACGCCATTGGCATAGTAGTGGAGACATTAGGAAAGCAGCAGGAAGAGAATTGGGCGGCAGTTTTTTCCGGCGGGAATGGAAGACGCCAAGGACCGGCTCTCGGCATTTTTGCGCTGCCTGACGCACTTATCCCACCATGAAGGGCAGATCATGTATTTGTGCAAGGAACTGGAGAGACGGAAAACTGTTTAATCGACTGCATAATCAGATTTCAATCAAGCAAAATAAATTAAAATAAATTTTAGGAGAGTGCCATGGCTGCTCTGGATTGGTCACAATGTCCGGCAGTAGAAAGTGTTCCTGGAAAAGTAAGTGGAGCCTGGGTCTT